>DASZQC010000271.1:0-2059 GCA_035549815.1 Dongiaceae bacterium | reverse complement strand
AAGCCGGTACCGCCGTGTATTTCTTTGACGCGAAGGCCGGGCACATGACCAAAGCCGACGGCACGCAGGAGATGACGATGGAGCTTTCCGGCCCGCAGGAAATCACCCAGAAGGTGAAGGAAACGATGAGCATGAAGCTCGGCAAGAGCCCGGCCGATCAGTCGGTGACGACCGAGAAGCCAGCGGAGAAGAAGCCGGAGGCGAAGCCAGCGGAAAAGGCGGAAGCGAAGTAAGGCTCGCGCAGCTCGCTCGGCATTCGCGGGCGCGATTGAGGCTAAGCGGGTGTCGCAGTGCGCGCCTGCAGTCGACCGAGTCTAACGCCTTGCCCGGGCCCTGCGGCGAAGGCGCGAACCGACCCTTGGAGAACTGTCGTGGCAGGCATTAAACGCGCCGACTCTGTTTTCGACGAGATCTCGGTCGAAGCAGATTGGTGGCTACCGCAAACACCCGGCATTCGAGTGCGCGGAAAGGTGTCTGGACGCACGGCGTCCGAATTACTTCTAGCTGAGCTGCTTGGCATTTTTCGGACAGGTCATTCTCTTAAATCAGGGGTGGTCGTTTAGGGTTTCAAAGTGATGGGGGCTGAGGTAATCGAGGGCCGAGTGGCGGCGCTCGGTGTTGTAATAGGCGAGATAGCTGGCGATGTCGGCGCGGGCCTCGATCACGTTTTCGTATTCGGTCATTTCCAGTTCGGTCTTGATGGTGCCGAAGCAAGATTCCATGAAGGCGTTGTCGTAGCAGTTGCCGGCGCGGCTCATGCTCTGGCGCATGGCGGCGCGGCGGAGCACGGCTCGATAGGCATTGCCGGCATATTGGCCGCCGCGGTCACTATGGAGGATCAAGCTGCGCTTGGGCTGGCGAGTGCGGATCGCTTGCTGCAAGGATTCCAGAACGAGCGGCTCGCCCATCGATTCGGCCAAGTCCCAGCCCACCACGCGGCGCGAGAACAGATCCATCATCATGGCCAGGTAAGCAAAGCGGCTGTTGACGAGAGGGATGTACGTGATGTCGGCGACCCATACCTGGTTGATGTACGTTGGCGGCGGAGCATCGAGGAGCAGGTTGGGGCTGTAGCCCAGCCTGTGACGGCTGTTGGTGGTGCGCGGCACGAACCGTTGCGGCTGAATGGCCCGGAGGCCCTGGTTTTTCAGGAGTTTTGCCACGCGGTCGACGCCACAGCGATGACCCTGGGCTTCCAGTTCGACGGCGATCCGGCGGGCGCCGTAGCGGCGGCGATGTTTCCAAAAGGTGTCGGCTACGAGGCGCGTCAATTCGCGGTCTCGCCGTTGGCGAGCGGTTTCTTTCTCGCTTCGCCAGGCGTAAAAGCCCGCGCGGCTGACATCCAGAGTTTGGCAGACGGAAGACAAAGAGAAGACTCCTGGAGAGAGAAGAAGATCAATCACCGCGTACAGTTCGGCTACCCGCTGCGGCTTAAGATGCTCAACGCTTTTTTTAAGATGTCTCGTTCACGCTCCACGCGCCGCAGCTCGTCTTCGAGCTGGCCCACCCGATCGCCGAGCGTCCGCGCCGCGGGGCCTGCGCGACCAATGACCTCTTGCTTCCAGCGGTACAAAAGGTTCGGGCTCGATAGCCCCAGCCGGTCCGCCACGGAGGTGACCGAATGACCATCCAGCACCATCTGCACGGCCTCTTGCCGGAACTCCTGCGAGTAACTTTGCCGCTTACGCGCTTTGCGCACGCCACGCTTCCTGGTCATCAGGCAGTCCTCCTCCACCCCTTGAAAATAAGGAGTTGGACTGTCCACTAAAAGGCAAGCACCTCATTCTTCCTAATTCTTCAGCCACTAACCCCATGCCCGATCCTCCCGTCCACAGCAAGCGCCCCCGCCTGGTCAATCCACCAGCTCGGATTGTGCGCGGAGGACCCCGCTACGCGGAGCTGCATTGCAAAACGAACTTCTCCTTTCTCGAAGGAGCTTCCCATCCGGACGAACTGGCATTGCGCGCCGCGGAACTTGGGCTCACGGCGCTCGCCGTCACCGATCGCAACTCGCTGGCCGGCGTCGTGCGCGCCCACGGCGCAGCCAAGGATCTACAAC
>DASZQC010000270.1:0-1836 GCA_035549815.1 Dongiaceae bacterium | reverse complement strand
AGGTCGACAAGGCGCTGAAGACGGCCTACACGCGCAATTCCATGTATCGCATCGAGGTGCTGCGCGAAGAGGATGGCGCGGTGATCGCGCGGTTCCCGGAAGCGCCCATCGGCGTGCCGGCGACCATCTGGCTGGTGACCTACCAGAAAAGCGCCGAGAGCCATGTGAAGGCCGGCGAGAATGCCGGCCGGAGCCTGAAGACGTATAATGTGGTGCGCTCGCTGCAGAAGGTCGGCATGTGGACCGGCGCGGCGACGGAAATCGAGCTGAAGCTCGACGCCGCCGCCAAGGCCAACAGCCCCGACGCCTGCGCCATCATCGCCAACCAGGCGGAGCACGGGCCGATCGTCGCCGCCGCCGGCTTCAAGTTCGAGAACGCCTGGTAAAGGAACCGCTCCCGGCGGGGACATTGCGATCCTGAGGACCCTTCGATAGGGTGAGCCTCGTTCCGCTTGCCTCGAGCCGGCCTTTATCAAGGTACGTCGAAGCCGCGACCCCGCTCCAGGTGCGCCCGGCTTTGACGACGACTTTGACCTACGACCAACCCACGCTTGACCTCTATCTGGCCCATCGCGGGGCGCTGATCGACTATGCCCAGCCGATCGTCGGCTGCCGCGCGCGGGCCGAGGACGTGGTGCAGGAAGCCTATCTGCGTTTCGCGCAGGTGAATCAGGAGAGGGCCGATCGCCAGCGCGCCGCGCCCGAGCAGATCCGCCACCCCGCCGGCTACCTCTATCGCATCGTGCGCAATTTGGCGCTGGACTGGGCGCGGCATCGTGCGTTGGAGGGCGAAGCGCCGGCACCGGAACAGCTCGACCATCTGCCGGCCGCGGCGCCGACACCGGAGCAGGCCGTCGTGGACCGCGACCAGGTGCGCCGGCTGCTGGTTGCGCTGCAGGAGTTGCCGGCGCGGACCAGGCTGGCTTTCGAGATGCACCGGCTGGAGGGGCGTACCTTTCCGGAGATCGCCCGGCATCTCGACGTTTCGGTCGGTTTCGCCCATCGCCTGGTGAAACAGGCCCTGACCCATTGCGCCAATCGTTTGGACGAGCCTGGACGATTGGAAGCGCTGGAGCCCTGAAAATCAGGGTCGCTCAAACGTCCCTAGGAAAGACAGCCTCCGCTCTTGCCGCCCCGACCAGGATAGCCCGTGCCGAAAGCCCCAGATCGGTTCCAGCCTCAGCAGACGGTGCCTCGCCCGGACTCCGACACCCAGTCAACCGTGTGGGACGAGGCGCTCGATTGGCTCTTGCTGGTCGAAGCGGCGCCAAAGGACGCAAAGCTGCGTGGCGAACTGGAGCAATGGCTGGCCAGGGGCCATGCGCAGCGAGCGGCCTATGCGCGGGCGCAGGAAGTGTGGCGCCTCACCGGTCAGGATCCGGCGGGCAATATTAAGGCCGATGATATCCCGGCCGCCGCCATTCCGCCGCGGCAAGCGCGCCATCCCGCGGAATCGCGCGCGCGCGTGGCGCGCTGGATCGCGGCGGCGGTCGTCGCGGCGGGCCTGCTCTTGGCGGGGCTGCCCTATCTGCGGGTGCACATCCTGGCCGATTACCACACCGATGTCGGCGAGACGCGCCAGGTCGCGCTGCCCGACGGGTCCGTGGTGACCCTCGACAGCGGCAGCGCCATCGATTTGGGCGGCGCGCTGGCGGGCAAGGCCGGCGACCGGACCGTGACCCTGCTGGCTGGCCGGGCCTATTTCGAGGTCGCGCATGACGATGCCTTGCCCTTTGCCGCCAAGGCGGAGGATGTGACGGTCGAGGTGCATGGCACGGCCTTCGATCTGGGGCGGGCAAAATCCGGGATCAGCGTGGCGTTGGCGCAGGGTGCCGT
>DASZQC010000269.1:0-11943 GCA_035549815.1 Dongiaceae bacterium | reverse complement strand
CGAACTTGGATGCCGGGTTGCGCGTGAACACGCGGCTGGAGATCGCACGCCTGCACCGGCTGCTGAAGGCGACGATCATCTACGTGACCCACGACCAGGTCGAGGCGATGACGCTCGCCGACCGGATCGTCGTGCTGAACGAGGGCGTGATCGAGCAGATGGGGGCGCCCCTGGAACTCTATCGTCGCCCGGCCAATCTGTTCGTCGCCGGATTCATCGGCTCGCCCAGGATGAATTTCGTCACCGGTGGCGAAGCCGCCAAGCAAGGCGCGCAGACGCTCGGTATCCGGCCGGAGCATCTGACCGCCGACCGCACCCAGGGCCAGTGGAAGGGCGAGATCGCCCATGTCGAGCATCTCGGCGCCGACACCTTCATCTATGTCGACGTGCCGGGCACCGGCACGCTGACCGCGCGCCTGGACGGGGCCGCGGAGATCAGCGCCGGCGGATCGATCTTCCTGTCGCCGCAACTGCAGCACCTGCACCGCTTCGACGCCGAAGGACGGCGAATTGCGGCCTGAGCATGGCCGCTTCTCATTGAATCAGAAAGGACTCGTCATGGTCGGACTTGGTCCGACCATCCACGAGTTTCGCGGGGCAATGGTGAAATGTTGCAGGCAAATTCGTGGATGGTCGTGCCAAGCACGACCATGACGATATGGTGCATTGTTCCAACTTGGTTCAGTCGCGTCCCAATGTTAGATCTCGACCACGCGATCGGATTTCAGGATCGCCTCGACGAAGTCCGGCACTTGCAGGCCCGCTTTCACTTTCGCCTCCAGCGACGCTTCGGCAGCGCGGACGTCGGCGAGCTTCTTGAGGACATTGGCGATCTCTGTCCGTGGCACGATGACGATGCCGTCATTGTCGCCGATGACGATGTCGCCGGAACTGACGGCGACGCCGCCGACGATCACCGGCTGCCCGACCGTGCCCGGGCCGTTGCGGACGGGTGAGTTGGGCGTGAGGCCGGCGCAATAGATCGGCAGGCCGACGGCGAGGATGCCGGCCAGATCGCGTGCCAAGCCATCCGTCACCACGCCCTTCACGCCGCGATTCTTTGCCATGCCCAGCACAAGGTCGCCGGTCACCGAGGTGGCGGTGAAGCCGTCGGTGGCCGCTACCAGGATGTCGCCGGCCTGGGCGATGGCGAGGGCGCCGAACAAAGCCAGGTTGTCCGCCGGCCCGCAATGGCAGGTGACCGCCACGCCGACCAACACCGAAGTCGCGGGCATCAGCGGCTTGATCCGGTAGTCGAGCGCCCCGCGCCCGCCCATGGCGTCGATGGCATAGCCGGTCGGCACGTTGGCAAAGGCGGCGACGTCCTGCCTCGAGGGGCGCGGAAAGTTGCGCCGGATGGTGAGCAGCGGCGGGTCCTTGATCATGCGTGCTGTCCCTGGGATGTCTGAAGCAAAAGGTCCTGGTTGATGGCGGCGATATTGGTGACGCCGCATAGTCCCATGACGCGGTCGATTTCCTGGCGATAGATGTTGAGCATATGCGCGACGCCTGCCTCGCCTGCGATGGCCAGGCCCCAGAGTTGCGGGCGGCCGACCAGGCAGGCCGCGGCGCCCATCGCCAGGGCCTTTACCACGTCGCTGCCGCGCCGGACGCCGCCGTCGACCAGGACCGGGATGCGGCCTTTGACCGCCGCGACGATTCCGGGCAGGGCGTCCATGCTGGCGGCGGCGCCATCGAGCTGCCTTCCGCCATGGTTGGAGACGATGATGGCGTCCACGCCGCGCTCTACTGCCATGCGCGCCTCGTCCGGGTGCAGGATGCCTTTCAGGATCAGCGGACCACGCCACAGCTTGCGCAGATCGTCGACATCCTTCCAGTTCATCGACGGGTCGAGCAGCGAAGCCATGCGCCCGGCCAGCGTCTTGAGGTCGGCTTTCTCGCCGGGGCGTGCATAGTTGCCGAAGGTCACGCGCTTGATGTCGCGGCGCATGCGCCACAGCCACTCGGCCTTGAACGCCATGCCAGCGAGGCCGGACAGGCCGAAGCGCGGCGGGATGGTGAAGCCGTTGCGGATGTCGCGCTCGCGGTTGCCCAGCATCTGGTTGTCGGTGGTCAGCACCAGCGCGTCATAGCCGGCCCTGGCCGCGCGTTCCGTCAGCTCGCGCGTGAAGCCGCGATCCTTGTAGATGAAGACCTGCATCCAGCGCGGCGCGGCACCCGTGCCGGCAAGCTCTTCCAGCGTGCAGACCGATCCGTGGCTGAGGCAGAAGGCCGTTCCCGCCGCCGTCGCGGCACGCGCGGCGCAGCGTTCGCCGTCGGGCCAGAACAAGCCGGCCAATCCCGTCGGCCCGACGATGATCGGCAGGCTGAGGCGCTTGCCGAACAAGGTGAAGGACAGATCGCGCTCCGCGGCGCCCGACAGCGGCCGAGGCAGCAGAGCAATGTCGTCGAACGACGCCTCGTTGCGACGCAGGGTCTGCTCGTCCTCAGCACCACCATCGGCGAAATCGAACACCGGCCTGGGCAGCGCCGCCCGCGCGAGGTCACGCATCGCCGCAATGCTGTAGGCGCGCTTGCGCCAGGCTGGCGCCGGCGCGGTCATTTCAGGCGATAGAATTTGATCGCGTTGTCGCGGAACAGCTTGCGCTTCTCGGCTGGCGTGGCACTGTCCACCACCCAATCGACGATCTCGACCCATTGCGGATAGGTACCGGCCAGCTCCAGCACATGCCAGTCGCCGCCATACAGGACGCGGTCGAAGCCGAACACGTCGATGGCGTGGGCGATATAGGGCTTCAACTGCTCGCGGGTCCAGTTCTTGTGATCCGCCTCGGTGGTCACGCCGGAGATCTTGCAATGGACGTTGGGCAGCGAGGCCAGCTCCTTGATGTCCTTGCGCCACGGGTCCATTACGCCCGCCTTGATGGCCGGCTTGCCGATATGGTCGAGGATGAAGCGCACCTCGGGGCACTGCCGCACCATCTTGATCGCATTCGGCAGATGATGGTGGAAGATGCAGATGTCGAAGACGAGGTCGTGGGGCGCCAGCAGCTTCAGCCCCTCGATGAATTTCGGCTGGATGCAGAAATCGGGGTCGGCCTGGTTCTGGATCAGGCGGCGGATGCCGCGCAGGATCTTGTTCTGGCGCAGCTTGTCGAGTTCCGCCTGCGCCGCCTTGCCTTTTTCCACGGGCAGGGCCGCCACCATGCCGGTCACGCGCGGATCGGCCAGCGCCAGGCTTTGGATCCAGGCCGCCTCGTCGACATGCTGCGGGTAATCCACGTCGACCTCGACAAAGACGATCTGGTCGATCTGCACCGGCGCCGCCGCCTTGGTCAGATCCTGTGGCAGGACGGTGCGATTGAGCGACGGCGCGTTCTTGGTCCAGGCATAGCCGAACCGTTTCGGGTCGGCGAGATGCACATGGCTGTCGACGATCGGGAAATCCGGCATTGCGACGCTCTCCCCCCTTTTATTGGGAAAGAGTAGGGGAGTTTTGCCTCAAGTCAAATGCGCGGGCTAGAACGCCTTCACGGTCAGCCCGCCATCCACCACCAGGGTCTGGCCGACGGCGAAGGGCAGGCGGCCCTCGGCGGCGGTAGCCACGGTCTGTGCCACATCTTCGCTCTCGCCCCAGCGTTTGATCGGCGAGATGCCGTCCTTGATCAACTGGTCCAGCCGCGCCTCGGACACTTTGGTCATGTCGGTGCGGATGATGCCGGGGCGCACCTCATAGACGCCGATGCCGCTCTCCGCCAGGCGCACGGCGAACAGCTTGGTCATCATCGAGGCGCCGGCCTTGGAGATGCAATATTCGCCGCGATTGATCGAGACGACTTCCGCGCTGACCGAGGTGATGTTGACGATCGAGCGGTGCCAGCTCGGCGCCGTATCGGCCAGCATGCGTTTGGCGATGGCTTGCGTGAGGAAGAACGAGCCGCGCAGATTGATGTTGAGGCAGCGGTCGTAGCTTTCCGGCGTCACATCCAGCAGGTCGCCGCGGTTCAGCACCGAGACGCCGGCATTGTTCACCAGGCAGGTGAGGGGGCCGAGCCTGCTCCACACCTGATCGGCAATCGCAGCATGGCTCGCGAGGGCGGAGACGTCGCCCGCGATGAACAGGGCGCGGCGCTTCTTCGCCTCGATCTCGGCGAGCACGCTCCGCGCATCCTCATCCTGCGTCACGTCCAGGATGGCGATGTCGAAGCCGGATTCCGCCAGCGCCACGGCAATGGCGCGGCCGATGCCCCGCTTGCCGCCCGTCACCAGGGCGATCTTGGCGCCACCGCTCATGGGGCGATTTACCGCGCCGCAGCCAGATCGGCGGCGAAGGCGGCGAAAATCTCGTCCAGCCCGTCGTTGAGCGCGGCCACGGCGCTGTCGATATTGTCGCCCGAGGTCGGCTTTTCCGAGGTGTAGGTCCTGCTCAGCACCAGCCGGTCGCTGGCCTTCTCGATCAACGCCAGTTCCAGCGAGATGACGGCGCCGTTGGAGCCGCCGGTCAGTTGCTCCAGGCGCTTGATGGTGCCGCGCACCGCGTAATCGGTCTGCACGCGCAGTTCGCTCGGCACCACATTGTCGGCGACATGGGCGTCGCGCAGATAGGCGACCAGCAAGTCGCGCAGCATCTGCGGCGGCGCGTCGGTCCAATAGGCGTAGTTGCGCTGCTCCAGCTTGCGCCCGCCATCGGCGGTGAAGAGCAGCGGCCGCTCCGTCATCACGCCTTCGCCGGTGAAGGGAATGATCTCGACGCCGCCCTGCAACTGGCCGGAGCCCTGCTCGGTCGGCTTGGCGGCGACCAACCGGAAATACTGCTCCTTGGGCACCGGCGGGGCGGCGCCGAAGCAGCCGGCCAGCAGCAGCACGACGGGCAGGAGGGCCGTAAATCTCAGGATGGGAGCTTTCATCGCGCGCATCGTCATTGCTCCTACTGGGCTGCCGGGGTCAGGCCCTGGTCGGCCTCCGGCGCGCCACCATTGAGGAGCAGGCCAGGATTCTGCCGGATCAGTCTGCTGAACTCGCTCATGTTGCGGGCCGTGCCATCGATGTTGCGGGTGATCGAATCGATGTTCTGCGCCACCGATCGCAATATGTATTCCAGATTGGCCACCGATTTGTCGACGTTCTTGCGATTGTCGGTAACCAGGTCGTTGACCTGGTCGATCAGGGTCTGAATCTTCTGCGACACCACCTTGATGTCGGCGGCCGCCCCCTGCGCCTGGGCGCTCGCCGTCTCGACATTGGCCAGGATGTTGCGCACCGACTGGATGTTCTGGTCGTCCACCAGCTTGTCGGCCTGCAGCAGGGTGGCGTTCATCTGCGTGGTGAATTGCGAGATGTCCTCGGTGATCTTCGGGGTCTTGTTCTGCACTTCCGTGGCGATCGCCTGCAGGCTGTCGAACAGCTCGTTCAGGTTCACATCGGTGTTGTTGCCGATGCGCATGATGATCTCGTCGACATGCGTGATGAGCGGCTTCAGCGAATTCTCGGAGAGATCGCCGATCTGGCCTGCGACCTGCGCCATCAGGGAGAAGGCATCGGCCGGCGGGCCGCTGACGATCTCACCGCCGGCGCTGACCAGCACCGGCGACTTGCCCTGGCTCACTTCCACCGTCTTGCCGGCGAGGAAACTGGAGGCGGAGATGCGCGCCACCGAATCCGACGGGATCTTCCAGCCCTGCTCGACGCTGACCACCACCTTGAAGACGTATTTGTCGCCCTTCCATTCCGGGTGGATCGCTTCCACCTGGCCGACCTTGAAGCCCTGATAGCGCACCAGGGTGCCGTAATCGATGTCGGTGACGCTATCCATCACGATCGTGTAGCTGTCGGTCGGGCCGGTGCGGCCGGAGATCTGCGACAGGGCCCAGATCAGGGCCACGATCATGGCGGCGACGAAGACGCCGACGGCGGTGTAGTTGATGAAATAGTTGCGCATATCTCTCAGTCCCCCGCCAAGCGGCGCAGATATTCCTCAGGATCGACTTCGACGTGTTCGGAGCGGCGATTGATCAGGTTCTGCACGCGCTCGTTGGTGTTCACGCGAATCTTGTCCGGCGGCTCGCAGGCCAGCACGCGGCCGCGATCCAGCACGGTGATACGGTCGCCGATCTTGAAGGCGCTTTCCACGTCGTGCGTCACAACCACGACGGAAATCCCCATCGCCTCGCGCAGGCGCAGGATCAGATCGTCCAGCGCGGACGACACGACGGGGTCCAGGCCGGACGACGGCTCGTCCAGGAAGATCAGCTTCGGGTCCATGACGATGGCGCGCGCGATGGAGGCGCGCTTCACCATGCCGCCTGACAATTCCGCCGGCATCAGATGACCAAAGCCGCTGAGGTTCACCACCTCCAGCTTCAGGCGCGCCATGATGTCCATGGTCTTTTCATCGAGATGCGCCAGCTCGCGCAGCGGCAGCTTCACGTTGTCGGCGACGTTCATGGAGCTGAACAAGGCGCCGAACTGGAAGGCGACGCCGATCTTGCGGCGCAGCTCCAGCCGCTCCAGCGGTTTCAGGCTGCCGATATCCTGGCCCAGCAGCTTCACCCGGTTCTTGACCGGCGGCATCAGGCCGACCAGATGGCGCAGCAGCGTGGTCTTGCCGGAGCCCGAGCCGCCCATGATCACCATGATCTCGCCCTCATGCACTTGCATGGTGACGTCGAACAGCACCTGGCGCGGGCCGAACGACCAGTCGAGGTGATCGACCTCGATGACGATCGGCCGGCCGGCCAGCTCTTCCTGGGTCGGTTTCCAGAAGGTCTCTTCGGCTTGCGGTGCGGGTGCGACGGCCATCAGTGCGTGCTCATATAGCCGATGACCATGTCGGACACGACGATGGCGGTGATCGCCTGCACCACGGAGCGGGTGGTGACGCGGCCCACGCCCTCGGCGCCGCCCGACACGCTGGCGCCGTTCATCACGCCGATCAGCCCGATCAGCAGGCCGAAGAAGGATGACTTGATGATGCCGTGCCACACATCCTCGGCCCGCAGCACGTTCAGCGTGTCGTGGATGTAGGAGCCTAGCGTCTTGTCGAGGTCGGCGGAGACATAGAGGCCGGCGGCGCCGATCGACACCAGATTGGCCCACATGGTGATGCAGGGCAGCATGACGACCAGCGCGATCAGCATGGGCGCCACCAGGAAGCGGTTCGGGTTGATGCCCATGACCTGGAGCGCGTCGATCTCCTGGTTGATAGTCATGGTGGCGAGCCGCGCGGCGATGGCGGAACCGGAGCGGCCGGCGATCAGGATGCCCATGATGAGGGGCGAGAATTCGCGCGTGACGGAGAGCGCAATGCCCCAATAGGCGAAGCTCTGCGCGCCGAACAGGCCCAGCGAATAGAGGCTTTGGATCGCCAGCATCAGGCCGATGGTGGCGGCGAGCAACGTGCAGATCGGCAGCGCGGCGATGCCGAAACGCATCATCTCGGCAAAGGTGAGGCTGACGCGGACCGGCTGGCGATAGAAATGGCCGACGAATACCCATAGCACCGATTCCGCCAGGATGCTGGCGCCGAAACCCCATTCATCGAAGCCGCGCGCGGTGCGCCGTCCGATCGCCTCGAAGAATTTCTGGACGTGGTTCATGTCAGCTCTTCGCCGCGGCCAGCGCGGTGGTGAGGTCTGCGTGGATGGTGAAGACCTTGTCCAGGCGCGCCAGCTCCAGCACGCGCCGGGCGCGCTGGCTGACCGAGACCAGGGCCAAATCGTTCTTCTGCTTGCGCGCCGCCTGTAGGCCCTCGATCAGGCTGGCGATGCCGGAGGAATCGATATAGGTGACCTGGCTCAGATCGACCAGGATGTCGCGCTTCTGCTTCATGCAGTCGAGCAGGGCGCGGCGCACCTTCGGCGCCTCTTCCATATCGATCTCGCCCGTCAGCGCGACGACGACGCGGCCCGATTGTTCGGTGATGCTGGACACGGTCATCATCTACCTCTTGCGTTTCACCAGTTCCAAGAGGTTCCCCTCCCCATCCGGCAGGGGAATGAAGCTGGCATCATCCATGACAGCGCGGATGAAGTGCGTTCCCAATCCCCCCGGACGCACATCGTTAAGATCTCGCGGGGCTATCTTAGCCGGGTCGACGTTTGGCGCAAAATCCCGAATTCGCAGCATTAATCCATCGTCCATCCGATGCACGGCCAGCGCGATCTCGCCTTTCCGCTGGCCGCCATAGGCATGTACGATGATGTTCTCGATCGCCTCGCCGGCGGCCAATAGCACGTCATCGGTTTCATTTTCGTCAAAACCGCAGGCCTCGGCCGCGGCGCGGATCGCCGGGCGGATCAGGCGCAGCCGCTTCGGGTCGGCGGGGAAGGACAAACCGAACAGGAAATCGCTGGTCTCCGGCCTGGCCCGCTCGTTCTGCGCCTGGCGCTTCCAGGCCGCCACCGCCATGCCGTCGTCGATGGCCAGCAAGGTCAAATCGTCGCGCGACCGCCAACCGGCGCGCTGCAATTCCTCGACCACGGCGTTGAGCCGGTCGCGGATCGGCTTGCCGCGCGACATGTTCATCAGCATGTCCAGGCCCTGGGTGCCCAACTCCTCTTCGCCGAAGCGGAACTCGGTGACACCGTCGGTGCACAGCACGAACTGCCCGCCGTCGAGATTCACTTCCTCGGTCACGAACTTGGCGCCGGCGACAATGCCGAGCGGTGGCGCGTCGGCAGGCATCTCTGTCGATTGCTGGCCGGCCCGGCGCACCAGGGGCGGCAAATGCCCGGCGTTTGCGAAGCGCAGCCGGCCGGTCGACGGATCGTAGATGCCGGCGATCATGGTCACGAACATGCCGCGGCTGACCGTGGCGCAGATCTCGCGGTTGAGGATCGACATCAAGCGCGCGGGATCGCGCACCGTCTTGCCCAGGCAGCGGAACAGGCTCGCCGCCTGGGACATCAGCAGCGAGGCGTTCAGCCCCTTGCCGGAGACGTCGCCGATGGTGAAGGCGATGGTGCCGTCGGGCAGCTCGAAATGGTCATAGAAATCGCCGGAGACTTCCAGGATCGGCTGCACCAGGCCGGCGATCGGCGAACCGGCGTCGCTCTCCTCGGGCAGGAGATGGCGCTGAATCTCCGCCGCCAGCTCCACCTCGCGCTGCAGGCGCTCCTGCGCGATCAGCCGGTCGGCCATGCGTGCGTTGGAGATCGCCAGGGCGGCGGAGGCCGCCATGACGCGCAGCAAATTCTGGTCTTCGGTGTTGAACGGCTTGCCGTCCTGCTTGTTCAGCACCTCCACCGCGCCGATGACGCTCTGCCCGACGCCCATCGGCGCGCAGAGGATGGAGCGGGTGACGAAGCCGGTCTTGCGGTCGGCCTCGGAGAAGAAGCCCTGATCCTCGTACGCGTGCTCCACCACCTGGATGCTGTCCTCGGCGACGGCGCGGCCGACGATGCCGCTGCCGGTCGGGACCGACAGGCCGGTGATGTCGACCGGCCCTACGGCTGCGCGGCAAATCAAGTTGGCGCGCAGCTCGTCGAACAGGAAAATGGCGCCAGCCTCGACCTTCAGCAGGTCCACGATCTGCGCCAGGGCCTCGCGCACCGTCGCATTGATGTCCTGGGTCTCGGCAAAGGAACGGCTGAGCGCGGCCGCGAATTCCAGCGGGTCGCGCATGCCGCCCTGTTGGGTGACGGCGTCGGTCATGGGCAGTTCCATAGCAGAATCGCGCGAGACACGCTGGGAAAGCCGCGTCCGCCGCCCGCCAAGGACGGCGCGCGCAACAATATTGCCAAGCTGAACGCGCTCACAAACCCCTCATCCCCTTGATCCCCCGCAATAAGCGGGGCGGCCCGCAACCATCCCCGCCTTTTGGCCAAGCCCCGAATTCCTCAACAGAATCGCAGATTTGGACCAATCCAGGCAAGCGCACATACGACCGATTGTGCGCCGCGTCACGGCGCTTTCCCCCACATACGCCGGACCTGCCCCGACCAAAGTATGGGGTCACTTATAGGCGAGCGCATTGTATTCCGCACGTAGCCGGAAGTTACGGCGGAGTCGGTGCGAGTCCCGGTCGCGCGCCGGCCAGTGAAATCAGGGGAAACCGGGAACAACCAGCGCCGGACAGTGATCCAGGCGCGCGATCGGGAGGAGGCTCGGATGAGCACTCAGAGTATGACTGCGGGGCGGTCCGGTAGCGTGACAGCCTCCATTCCGCCGGCGGAAGTCCGCAAGGTGGTCTTCGCATCGTCGCTCGGCACCGTGTTCGAGTGGTACGATTTCTATCTCTACGCCACGCTGGCGCCATTCTTCGCGGCCCTGTTCTTCCCCAAGGAGAATGCGACCGCCGCGCTGCTCGCGGCCTTCGCGACCTATGCCGCCGGCTTCCTGGTGCGCCCGTTCGGCGCCATCGTGTTCGGCCGGGTCGGCGACTTGGTGGGCCGCAAATACACCTTCCTCGTCACCATTCTCGTGATGGGCTTCTCGACGTTTGCCGTGGGCCTGTTGCCGACCTTCGAATCGATCGGCTGGCTGGCGCCGATCCTGCTGGTGTCGCTGCGCCTGCTGCAGGGCCTGGCGCTCGGCGGTGAGTACGGCGGTGCGGCGACCTATGTCGCCGAGCATTCGTCTGACGATCGCCGCGGCTATGCAACGAGCTGGATCCAGACCACCGCGACGCTCGGCTTCTTCCTGTCGCTGCTGGTCATCGGCATCTGCCGGTTCAGCGGCATCTTCTCACCGGAAGAGTTCTCAAACTGGGGCTGGCGCATTCCGTTCCTGGTGTCGCTGATCCTGCTGATCTTCTCGGTCTACATCCGGATGAAGCTGAATGAATCGCCGGTGTTCCAGAAGATGAAGGCGGAGGGCAAGGGCTCAAAGTCGCCGCTGACCGACAGCTTCCTGCGCTATCCCAACAACAAGTATGTGCTGCTTGCTCTGCTGGGCGCGACGGCGGGCCAGGGCGTGGTCTGGTACACGGGTCAGTTCTATGCGCTGTTCTTCCTCACCATCACGTTGAAGATGGACGGTCAGCTCGCATACTGGATGATCGCCATCTCGCTGTTGATCGGCACGCCGTTCTTCATCTTCTTCGGCTGGCTGTCCGATCGCATCGGCCGGTTGAAGATCATCCTGGCGGGTTGCCTCATCGCAGCGCTTACGTACTTCCCGCTGTTCGGTGCGTTGACTCACTATGTCAATCCGGCGCTCGAGGACTTCCAGGCTAGGACGCCGATCCAGGTCGCGGCCACCGACTGCAACTTCCACATCTTCGTCGGTCCGTGGTCGACCTTCACTCCCTGCGACAAGGCGAAGGACTACCTGACCAAGAAGGGCCTGTCCTTCGAGTCCGTGCCCGCGGTGGAAGGCCAGGAGGTCCAGACGACGCTCGGCACGACCGTGCTGCCGGGCTTCGATCCCGCAGCCTACGATGCGGCGCTGGCCGCGGCCGGCTATCCGGCAAAGGCGGACGAAGCCGGGATGAACAAGCCGATGATCATCCTGATCCTGTCGGTCATGATGATCTACGTGACCATGGTCTACGGTCCGATCGCGGCTTACCTGGTCGAGTTGTTCCCGACCAAGATCCGCTACACCTCCATGTCGCTGCCCTATCACATCGGCAACGGCTGGTTCGGCGGCATGCTGCCCTTGCTGGCGACGGCGATGGTGGCGGCTTCTGGCGACATCTATCAGGGACTTTGGTATCCGATCGTCGTCGCGCTGATGAGCGTGGTGATCGGCGCCCTGTTCCTGCGCCAGAAATACACCCGGACCATCGAAGACTAGGCCGAACGGGGCCGGCGGCCTCGGCCGCCGGTTTCCGGCCCATCTGACCGGCGCCCGGACCTCCGCGGCGCCGGTTTTCTTTGCCTGGACTGCGGCGGGCGCTCCGGGCTAAAACCCCGCATCCGGACGAGGGGCCAAGGCCCCTCAATCACCGAAATCGCGCAAGCGGAGCAGGCATGGCCGCCTATCAATACATCTACGTCATGAAGGGTTTGACCAAGATCTATCCGGGCGGCCGGAAGGTCC
>DASZQC010000268.1:0-11778 GCA_035549815.1 Dongiaceae bacterium | reverse complement strand
GGGGCCTGGCGTGAAGGAAGCGCCGCCTTTGCCGATGCGGGCCATCCGCCGGCGCGCCCTGCCCGTCCCGAACGCCCCAACCTGCTGCCGCCGCGCGAGATGCCGAAGCGCAAGGCCGGTGGCAGCGCAGAGAAGCGCATCGCGCTGCTGCACGCCCTCGCCCATATCGAACTCAACGCCATCGACCTTGCCTGGGACATCATCGCCCGCTTCGCCACGGCGGCGACGCCGCGCGAGTTCCTGGAAGATTGGATCAAGGTGGGCGAGGAAGAGGCGATCCATTTCTCGCTGCTGGAGGCACGGCTGAAGGAATTCGGTGCCGCCTATGGCGACCTGCCCGCCCATGACGGGCTGTGGCAGGCGGCGGAGGAAACCGCGCACGACCTGCTGTCGCGCCTCGCCATCGTGCCCCTGGTGCTGGAGGCGCGTGGCCTGGACGTGACCCCCGCGACCATCGCCGATTTCCGCCGCGCCGGCGACGATGCCAGCGCCGACATATTGGAGCGCATCTACAAGGACGAGATCGGCCACGTCGCCGCCGGCATGCGCTGGTTCCACCATTTCGCCACGCAAGCCGGCCTCGACCCCAAGAGCGCCTGGCAGGACCGCGTGCGCAAGCATTTCAAGGGCACGCTAAAGCCGCCTTTCAATGACAGTGCCCGCAAGGACGCGGGTCTCGACCCGGAGTTCTACCGGCCGCTATCGAACCAGATTGGCCGGCCTTAAAGCAGAATCCAGAAGTCGATCAGGTAGTGGGCAAGTACCGCCGGCCACAATGCGCCGGCACGGCGATAGAGCAGCATCAGGAAGGCGCCCGTAACCGTCGCCAACACTATGTTCGGAAGCCCGGTCCACCAGTGAAAGAGGCCGAAGATCACAGAGCTGATCGCGATCATCGCCACGCCGTCGCCCAGCGGACGGAGCACGGCCCGCGCCACGCGGCGAAAGAAGATCTCTTCGTGGATGGCAACAAGCGCCAGCCCGAAAGTTAGGTCGATGAAATGCAGAACGCCCCTGGTGCGGGGCGGAAAATCGAGGCGTATGTCGGGTGACCATGCCTCGACAACATGCCACGGTGGTTCGTAACCGTAGAGCGCAGCGAGCGTGGCGGCTCCGAGAAACCAGGCCGCCAACTCCGCCTTCCCGATCTGGAGCGGCCGCGTCTTGAAGGCAAGGTGCCGAGTTGGCCGGGCAACCGCCAACGCGATCAAGGCAGTTGCTCGCATCAGGTAATCGACGCTCAGCCAGGCGGCAGCGTCGGCTTGGCTCATCCGCCAAAGCTGGAAGCAGACCGACATGGCCAAGATAGCGAAGAACGAGATGAAGAGGCCGCGTCTCATATGCGACGCCGATCCCGCTTCTGTCGAGAAATTCACACGCTGCCCATCGATGAAGTCCCGACCGGGACTTTACCGGGAAATGCGGACCTCTGAAAGCGGGTGGAAATTGGTCAGGGCGCCCGAGCCGAAGCCGGGGCGCCCTGTGGAGCGATGGGAGGCTGTCCTTCCCCTACCGCAGCGATGTCAACGTCATTGGACAGCCTCGCCATGCAACGCCAGGTCCAACCCGTCGCGTTCCGTCTCTTCGGGGACGCGCAGGCCGATGACCAAGTCGATGATCTTCAGGATGATCGCGGTGCCGACGCCGACGAACACGATCGTCACGATGACGCCGAGCAACTGGGTGCCGATCTGGCCGGCATTGCCGTCGATCAGGCCGACCGGAGCGTCGCCGCCCTTGACCGCCATGGTCGCGAACACACCGGTCAACAGGGCGCCGATAGTGCCGCCGACGCCGTGCACGCCAAAGGCGTCGAGCGCATCGTCATAGCCCAGCGCATTCTTGATCGCGGTCGAGGCAATGAAGCAGCCGATGCCGGCGGCAACGCCGATGACCAAGGCACCCATCGGATCGACGAAGCCGGAGGCCGGGGTAATGCCGACCAGGCCAGCCACCGCACCCGAGACGATGCCGAGGATCGAGGGATGACCCTTGGTGCCCCACTCGCAGAACATCCAGGCCAGGGCCGCCGCCGCCGCCGCGATGTGCGTCACCGCCATCGCCATGCCGGCATTGGGCGAAGCCGCGAGCGCCGAGCCGGCATTGAAGCCGAACCAGCCGACCCATAGCATGGAGCCGCCCATCACCGTATAGACCAGGTTGTGCGGCACAAACGGCACCTTGCGATAGCCGTTGCGCTTGCCGATCATCAGCGCCGCGACCAGGCCGCTGACACCGCTGCTGATATGCACGACGGTGCCGCCGGCGAAGTCCAGCACGCCCCAATCGAACATGAGGCCGCCGGCCGCCCACACCATGTGGCAGAGCGGCGAATAGATCAGCACCGACCAGGCGCCGATGAAGACCAGCATGGCGCTGAACTTCATGCGGTCGGCGAAGGCGCCGGTGATCAGCGCAGGCGTGATGATGGCGAAGGTCGCCTGGAACAGCATGAACACCGTCTCAGGAATGGTGCCCGAGATGGAGCCCACGGTGAGGTTCTTGAGGAACAGATTGGAGAGGCCGCCGACATACGGGCTGCCTTCCGCGAAGGCGAGGCTGTAGCCGATGACCATCCAAAGGATGCTGACCAGGCAGCAGGTGGCGAAAGACTGCATGATGATCGTCAAGACGTTCATCTTGCGCACCATGCCGCCATAGAACAGAGCCAAACCCGGTATGGTCATCAGCAGCACGAGCGCCGTGGCGCTGATCATCCAGGCGGTATCGCCTGAATTCGTGGTCGGATCCTGCGCAAATGCCGGTACTGCCGCCAGGGTTCCTGTCAGCGCGGCGACGATTCCTGTCAATCCTCGACGCAAACCCAAACGAAGCATTCCTGCCCCCTTTTCTTTGAAAGTATGACAATCCCGATGCTGCACTGCATCAGGCGTGCCAACTGCAAAACGTCGGGAGTTGCTTGCGTTTATGAAGGTTGGGCGGCGAAATGCTGCCCATTCTCCGGGCAGCATCCATATGCGCGCCTATAATTTAGGCAAAATGATGCGTTGCCGAGAAATCAGGCGGCCGGCTCGCCGCCATGGACCTTGGCCGCCAGGGACGCCGACAGGAAGCGGTCGATATCGCCATCCAGCACGCCGCCGGTGTCGCTGGTTTCCACGTCGGTGCGCAGGTCCTTCACCATCTGGTAGGGCTGCAGGACATAGGAGCGGATCTGGTGGCCCCAGCCGATATCGCTCTTGGTCGCCTCTACTGCGGCGGCGGCTTCCTCGCGCTTCCGCAATTCCGCCTCGTAGAGCCGGGCCTTCAGCATGTCCATCGCCATGGCGCGGTTGCGGTGCTGCGAGCGGTCGACCTGGCAGGCGACGATGATGCCGGTCGGCATGTGGGTGATGCGGATGGCGGAATCGGTCTTGTTGACGTGCTGGCCGCCGGCGCCGGAGGCGCGGAAGGTGTCGACCTTGAGGTCCTTGTCCAGGATCTCGATCTCGATGTTGTCGTCGACCACCGGATAGACCCACGCCGAGGCGAAGCTGGTGTGGCGCCGCGCGTTGGAATCGTAGGGCGAGATGCGCACCAGGCGATGCACGCCGGATTCCGACTTCAGCCAGCCATAGGCGTTCGGCCCCTTGATCTCGATGGTCGCGGACTTGATGCCGGCTTCTTCGCCGGCACTCTCTTCCAGCCATTCGACCTTGTAGCCATGCTGCTCGGCCCAGCGGACATACATGCGCAGCAGCATCTGCGCCCAATCCTGCGCCTCGGTACCGCCGGCGCCGGCATGGACCTCGAGATAACAGTCGTTCTGGTCGGCCTCGCCGGAGAGCAGGGATTCCAGCTCGCGCTTTGAAGCCTCGGCCTTCAGCGCGGTCAGTTGCGCCTGCGCTTCATCGACGCTGCCGCTGTCGCCTTCCGCCTCGCCCAGCTCGGCCAGGGTCAGGGCGTCGTCGAGCTGGCGCTCCATGGCGCGATAGGAATCGATCGCATTCTGCAGATGGGTGCGTTCCCGCATCGTCTTCTGGGCCTTCTCGGGCTTGTCCCAGAGCGTCGGGTCTTCGGCGAGCGCGTTCAGCTCATCCAGGCGGCGGAGGGCATTGTCCCAGTCAAAGATGCCTCCTCAGCAGGGCCAGGGAGGATCGGATCTCCCCCGCAACCGCTTCAATTTCGGCACGCATCTCTCAGAACCTCCGGCAACCTTCTCGAAATGGCGCGCGACCATGACCAATCGTCCCGCGCGCGTCAACCCATCGCGGGGCAAGACACCGATAAAGCTAGTAGATGCCGCCGCTGCTGTCCGGGGCGGGCGCGCCGGGCTGCGGTTGCGGCGTGGGCGCCGGCTGCAGCGGCACTTGGCCGATGGGCTGCTGCGGTTCCGGCTGCGTGACACCCGGCTGATTCACCCCCGGCTGATTCAACGCCGGCTGTTGCGGTTGCTGCGGCTGGGTTTGCACCACGCCGGAGTTGGGGCCGGTCGGGATGATCGCGGACGGATCGACCGTGGTCGAACCATCCGGCGAGGTCGTGCCGGTGAGCGCCGCGCCGCCGGTCGGATCGGTCGCGTAGGCGCCGGTGGAATCGATGATCATGGTGCCGCCCTGGTAGCCCTCGCCCTGCGTGCCCAGCGGTATGATCGAGCCATAGCCGGCATCCTGGCCGTAATTGGTGACACCCTGGATCAGCGCCTGCATGCCGGTCGGCTCGGTGCCGGGCTTGAAGGCTTCGAGGATGACTTTCTGGCTGCCGGCACTGGCCCGCTCACCGGTCATGTAATCGACGCGCACCAGACGGATGCCGGGTGGCACGCGGAACGGTGTCGCCGGCTTATCCTTCAGCGCTTCCATCATGAAGTCGCGGAAGATCGGCGCCGACAGGCCGCCGCCGGTCGCTTTCGGCCCCAGCGAACGCGGCTGGTCGAAGCCGAGATAGACACCGGCGACGAGGTCGGGAGAGAAGCCCATGAACCAGACGTCGCGGCCCTCGTTCGTCGTGCCGGTCTTGCCGGCCAGCGGCTTGCCGACCGCCTTCACCGCGGTGCCGGTGCCGCGCTGCACCACGCCTTCCAGCATCGAAACCATCTGATAGGCGGTGGCGGGATCCAGCACCTGCTGGCGCACGTCCGGAATCTCCGGCATCGCCCCGCCGTCATAGCTGGAGACCTGGCAGCCGTCGCAGGCGCGCTGGTCGTGGCGATAGATGGTCCAGCCCTGATTGTCCTGGATGCGGTCGATGATGGTCGGCTCCACCTTCTTGCCGCCATTGACGATCTCGGCATAGGCGCCGGCCAGGCGCAGCACGGTCGTCTCGCCGGCGCCGAGCGACATGGCCAGCGTCTGCTGCATGTTGTCGATGGCGCCGAGGCGGCCGGCCATCTCCGCCACCTTGGCCATGCCGATGGTCTGCGCCATGCGGATGGTCATCAGGTTGCGCGAATTCTCCAGGCCGCGGCGCATGGTGGCGGCGCCGAGGAAATCCTGCGCGTAGTTCTCCGGCCGCCACAGCGGTAGGCCCGGCCCCTGATCGATGACGATCGGCGCGTCGAGGATCATGGTCGATGGCGTGAAGCCGGATTCCAACGCCGCCAGATAGACGATCGGCTTGAAGGAAGAGCCCGGCTGACGCTTCGCCTGCGTGGCGCGGTTGAACTCCGACTGCTCGTAGGACCAGCCGCCGGTCATCGCCAGGACGCGGCCGGTATGCGGGTCCATCGCCACCATGGCGCCGCTGATCTCCGGAATCTGGCGCAGCGCGAAGCTGTTCTCGACCCGCTTGCCGTCTTCGATCAGCGGCTCGGTGGCGATCAGATCGCCGGGCTTGAAGATGTCGCCGGTCGCCTTCACGGCGGGGCCGATGCGCCCTTCCGGCGTGCGCACATGCGCCCAGCCGAGCGCGGCCACCGGAATCTTCCCTTCGCTGCCGTCCTTGAAGCCGATGGTCGCCTCGCCCGGCTCCGCCTTCAGGATGATGGCCGGCTGCCAGTCATAGAGCCACGGCATCGGCTCCAGCGACTGCATCGTCTGCTGCCAGTTCTCGATGCTGTCGAAATGCTTCAGCGGGCCGCGATAGCCCTGGGTCTTGTCATAGGTCACCAGATGCTGGCGCAGCACGCGGTCGGCGATTTCCTGCAGGCGCGGATCGATGGTCGCGCGCACCGCCAGGCCCTTCTTGTAGAGGCCGTCCTCGCCAAAGCGCGCAACGATCTCGCGCCGCACCTCCTCGGCGAAATACTCAGCGGTGAAATGCTCCGCCGTAGTGCGCGAGCGCTGCTCCAGCGGCTCGTCGCGCGCCGCCTGCGCCTCGGCGGCGGTGATATGGCCGTCTTCCAGCATGCGCTGGATGACCCAGTTGCGGCGATCCACCGCCGCGGCGTGGTTGCGCTTGATGTTGTAGTTGTTCGGCGCCTTGGGCAGCGAGGCGAGATAGGCGGCTTCGCCGATGCTGAGCTCGTCCAGCGACTTGTTGAAATAGTTGATCGCCGCGGTGGCGACGCCGTAGTTGCCGGAGCCCAGATAGATCTGGTTCAGGTAGAGCTCCAGGATGCGGTTCTTGTCGAACGCCTTCTCGATGCGCAGCGCCAGGATCATCTCGCGGATCTTGCGCTGGTAGGAAACCTCGTTGGTGAGGAAGAAGTTCTTCGTCACCTGTTGCGTGATGGTGGAGGCGCCGACTGGCCGACGGTCGCTGCCGTAATTCTTCAGATTGGTGATCAGCGCGTTGATGACACCGGGCAGATCTACGCCGGGATGGGTATAGAAGGTCTTGTCCTCCGCCGCCAGGAAGGCGTTGATGACGCGCTTCGGCATGACGCTGATCGGCACGAAGACGCGATTCTCCACCGCATATTCGGCGAGCAGCCTTCCGTCGCCGGCATAGATGCGCGACACCACCGGCGGGTCGTAACTGGCAAGCTGGTAGTAATCCGGCAGGCCTTCGGAGAAATGCTTCCAGACCAGCCAAACGGCGATGCAGCCGACCACGGCAACGAACAGCACCGTGCCGGCCAGGAAAGAAAGAATTCGCGTCAGTCGCATGATCGGGCCCGCAAAGGCCACCTTTTCAGTTTCGCCGCCATGTCGCTTGCCGCAACCCCGGTCCCGATGTGCTTCAGGGCGGCGCGGCGGGCAGCCCTGAGGCCTCTGCCCTGCGACCGCCTTAAGCCAACAGGTGTCGCAAGATCAAGGTATAATTATGGCGCAGGTTCCGACCCTTCCACAGGCGTGGTAAAGGTTTGGTAACGCTCAGGACTTGCGTACCATTTCCTGCCAACTGAAGTAATCCACGATGGCGTCGCGGATCGCCCGGGCCAGGCGTTTCTGATGCTTGGTGCTGCTCAGCAGCGCCTCGTCCTTGCTGCTGGAGATATAGCCCATCTCCACCAGGACGGAGGGCACGTCCGGCGCCTTCAGCACGGCGAAGCCGGCATAGCGGTGGGTGTTGCCCAGCAGCATGGTTTCCCGCTTCAGCTCCTTGACCAGCAGGCTGGCGAAGCGGGTCGACATGTTCTTGGTGTCGCGCTGGGCCAGGTCGATCAGGATGTCGGTGACGACGCTGTTCTGCTGGCTGAGGTCGACGCCGGCGATGATGTCGGACTTGTTTTCCCGGCCAGCCAATGCAGCGGCTTCGGCATCCGAGGCCTTCTCCGAGAGGGTGTAGACGGAGGCGCCGCGGGTCAGCGGGTCGTTGTGCGAATCCGCGTGCAGCGAAATGAACAGATCGGCGCCCTTTTCCCGTGCCAGGCCAAAGCGCTCGCGCAGCGGGATATAGACGTCCTTGGACCGGGTCAGGCTGACGCGGAACTTGCCGGTCGCCTCCAGCTCCTTCTTCAGGGCCTTGGCCACCGCCAGGGTCAGTTCCTTTTCCGTGACGCTTTCGCCGACCGCGCCGGGGTCGATGCCGCCATGGCCGGGGTCGATCACGATCAGCGGCTTGCCGCGCTTCGGCTCGTTCTCCGGCTGCTTGGCGGCGCTGCTGACGGCGCCGGGGGCGGCCCCGCCGGCGGCGCCGGAGGCCGTGCTCATGCTTTCGGGCACGAAAGGCTTGGCGCCATTCGGCGTAGAGACCTTCGATCCGTTGGGCGCCTGCAGGATCTTGGAAGCCGGGATGGTGACCTCGGCCGGCTTGGCCGCATCCTGGGCCTCGGCCAGCTGGGCGTCCGGATCGGGCTTCAGCAGGGGTGCCAGGACGATCGGCGCCGAATTATCGACGCCCGGACCGGGAGCAGCCGCCAGGGTGGCCATGGCCGGCTCGGCCGAAACGAAAATCGCGGTCTTGAGCTGACTGCGGAATTGGCCATCGGGGATCGGCTGCAGATCGACCAGCAGCCGCATTGGCTCGCCCTGCTCGGCCGGCAGCAGGCTGGCCCCGGCGATCTGGGCCGGTTCCATCAGGTCCAGCACCACGCGGGAGGTGCCGGCCTTGAACAGGCCATAGCGCATGGCGGCGACCAGGCCCCGCCCCTGCAGCTTGGTGCCGTTCGGGATCATCCATTCGACCTCGTCCAGGTCGATGACCACGCGATACGGGTCGGCCAGGGTAAAGATGCGGAATTTGCTCTTATCCGTGAGGCTTAGCACCACCCGGGTGAGGTCGGGCTCGACCCCCAGGCGCGCATCGGTCACCGCCGGCTTGGCCAGGGCAGCCGCCGCCAGCGCCATCATCGCGATCAGCGAGATGACCAGACAGGTGACAAGGCGAGGAATCCGCCCGATTGCGTGCATTTAGCCGAGACTCCGATGAATCGAATCTAATATACACTCGTAACTTACTGCGACTCAACACTTTTCTGGAACGACTCGCGACCCAGCCGGCGCTTTGACGGTTTGGCGTTGTCACTTCGCAATGTGGTCCCTATGCTACGCCTCACCCGGTTGAGATTCGCTTAGCTCTCCGTAAGCCCTTCAAAGGCTTTGTGATTAGCTAGACCAAAAGCGGTCGCATCCCCGGGTCGTTTTGGTCCGCGGTCCGTCTTCGGCCACACCGCTCCGGTCTGCGGAGCGGCCCCGACATCGGTAGCCCGGACGCCTGAGCGTTCCTGCCGTCGCACTTTCATCGAGAGAGGAAGGCGCAGGCAGGTTGGCTCGCTAACCACAGGTAGTCATGTTGCACGCCTGGAATTCAATCACCCGTTTCGCGCCGCCGCCCGCGACATTCGCTGGCGACGATTGGCGCGTGGAGGAGTCTCTATACGATGGCCAAGGTCATGTTGATCGACGCCACCCACCCGGAGGAAACCCGGGTTGCGGTGGTGGACGGAAGGAAGCTGGAAGAATTTGACGTCGAGATTGCCAGCCGGCGTCCGCTCAAAGGGAACATCTATCTCGCCAAGGTAACGCGCGTCGAACCGTCGCTGCAGGCGGCGTTCGTCGAATATGGCGGCAACCGCCATGGCTTCCTGGCATTCAGCGAAATCCATCCCGACTACTACCGGATCCCGGTCGCCGACCGCGAAAGGCTGCTGCGCGACGCGGCGGCGGATGATGACGATGATATCGAGGCCGAGACGGACTCTCGTCGGCAGCGCGGCCGCCAGCCGCGCCGCGCCGAAGCCGACGCCCAGCCCGACAGCCCCTCGCCCACCGAGATCGCCGTCGGCATCGACCGCGATCACGATCATGCGGAGCCCGGCAGCGACTGGCCGGCGCAGGAACAGCCCGCCTACGAGCAGCCTCCCTACGAACAGTCCGGCGATCCGCACGCCGACACGGTGACGGCGGCGCACGACGAGCACGAGCATGAGGCCGCGCCAAATTCATCCGGCGGCGACAATGAGGACGACCGGGACCGGCCGATGCTGTCGCCCTGGGAAGATGCGACGGCCGACCAGGCGCCGGAATCAGCGCCGCTGGCGACCGACGAGCGCGAGCCGATGCCGCTGGAGACGCCGCGCTTCGAGTTGCGCAGCGAGCCCGTGGAAGAGCCGGCGACCATCAGCGACGCTCCGGTCAGCGTCTCGGCTGAGCATGGCGAAGAGCGTTTCGGCGCGGAAGGCGACGCGCCCTCCTCCGCCGAGATCGCCATCGAGAACGGCAATGCGGATCTGCCGGCCCCGGCCCAAGGCGAGCTGGTCGAGGTGCAGACCAATCCGGAGGTGGTCGACCTGGTCGGCGGCGATGAGCCGGCGCCGCAGGACGATCCGGAACTGGACGAAGAGCAGGCGCGCCGCCGGCGCATGCGCAACCTGCGCCGCTACAAGATCCAGGAAGTCATCAAGCGCCGGCAGATCCTGCTGGTCCAGGTGACCAAGGAAGAGCGCGGCAACAAAGGCGCCGCTCTCACCACTTATCTGTCGCTGGCCGGCCGCTATTGCGTGCTGATGCCGAACACCGACCGCGGCGGCGGCATCTCGCGCCGCATCACCAGCGTCAACGACCGCAAGCGCCTGAAATCGATCATCGACGACCTGGACGCACCGGACGGCATGGCGGTGATCGTGCGCACCGCCGGCATGGAGCGCGCCAAGCCGGAGATCAAGCGCGACTTCGAATATCTGCTGCGCCTGTGGGACGAGATCCGCGAGCTGACGCTGAAATCATCGGCGCCGGCGCAGATCTACGAGGAAGCGAGCCTGATCAAGCGGTCGATCCGCGACCTCTATACCCGCGACATCGGCGACATCGTGGTCTCGGGCGACGAGGCCTATCGCGGCGCCCGCGCCTTCATGCGCACGCTGGCGCCGAGCCATCTGCGCCGCGTGCAGCATTATCGCGACACCTCGCAGCCCTTGTTCCAGCGCTACCAGATCGAGAGCCAGATCGCCGGCATCCACGAGCCGGTGGTGCATCTGAAGTCGGGCGGCTACATCGTCATCAACCAGACCGAGGCGCTGGTCGCCATCGACGTAAACTCCGGCCGCGCCACGCGCGAGCGCAACATCGAAGAGACGGCGCTGCGCACCAACTCGGAAGCGGCGGAGGAGGTCGCGCGGCAACTGCGCCTGCGCGATCTGGCGGGCCTGATCGTCATCGACTTCATCGACATGGAGGAGAACCGCAACAACGCGGCGGTCGAGCGGCGCCTGAAAGAGGCGCTGAAGAACGACCGCGCCCGCATCCAGATCGGGCGCATCTCCAGCTTCGGCTTGCTCGAGATGTCGCGCCAGCGGCTGCATCCCAGCCTGGTCGAGGCCTCGACCGAAATCTGCCCGCATTGCCGCGGCTCCGGCCGCATGCGGTCGGTCGAATCCACCGCGCTGCACGTGCTGCGCATGGTGGAGGAAGAGATCGCGCGGACCTTCAGCCCGGGCGTCACCATCTTCGTGCCGACCTCGGTTGCCTTGTTCATCCTCAACCACAAGCGCGCCTCGATCGAGGAGATCGAGCAGCGCCGCGGCGTGCGCATCTACCTGCAGGCCGATGACAGCCTGACGCCGCCGGAATATCGCCTGGACCGGATCAAGCTGCTCAATCCGGGCGAAGAGGTGGTGAAGCGCGTGGCAGCACCCGCGGCGCCGATCGAGGATGAGGTCGACGACGACATTCCGCCCGAGGAGCTCGAGGCTGAAATCGCCGAGGCGGAAGCCGCCGAAGCGGTCGAGGAAGAAGGTCACGGCGACCGTGGTGATCGCGGCGAAGGCGATCGCGGCGAGCGCGGCGGACGTCGCCGCCGGCGCCGGCGCGGTCGCGGCGGCAAGTTCCGCGCCGATGAATTCACCGAAAGCAGCGGCACCGAAGAGACGGCGGAGGGCACCGCCCCCGCACCGCGTCCGGAGCCGGCGCCCGTCGCGGCGCAGGAAGCCGGCGACGATGCCGGCGGCGATGAAGAGGAAGAGGATGACGAGGCCGATGGCGCGCCGGAAGCCGGCGAGGCCGTCGCCGATGGCGA
>DASZQC010000267.1:0-20026 GCA_035549815.1 Dongiaceae bacterium | reverse complement strand
ATGCCGACCACGGCCATCCATTGGCCGGGCCGCGCATTGGTGCGCTTCAGCCCGCGATAGGTGGTGACACCGGCGCACAGGATCGGCGCCAACTGGTAGAAATCCGCATCCTTGGGAAGCTGCGCGACAAAGGCCGCGTCGGCCAGCATGTATTCGGCATAACCGCCGGGCTTGGAATAGCCGGTCGCTTCGCCGGTCTTGCAGATCGTCTCCATGCCGGCCATGCAGAACTCGCACTTGCCGCAGGCGCTATACATCCACGGCACGCCGACGGCGTCACCCTTTTTCAGGTCGGTGACGCCTTCGCCAAGCGCGGCGACATGGCCGGCGACCTCATGGCCCGGGATCAGCGGCAGGTTCGGCAGCGGGGACCAGTCACCCTCGATCGCATGCAGATCGCTGTGGCAGACGCCGCAGGCGACGACCTTGATCAGCACCTCGCCGCGGCCGGGCTTCGGCACCGGTACCTGCTCGATCTTGAGCTTGTCGCCGATCTTGTGCAGCACCGCCGCCTTCATGGTTGCGCTGGTTTTCGCCGCCTTTGCCATTGGTCCCCCATTGGTCACGCCAGAAGATGAGGCGGCAGCTTAGTCGAGCCGGCGTCCTGGGTGAAGGCGCCGGATGAGACGACCGTGCGACACAAGCGCTTTGGGCAAGGAGTCTTATGCGGACCTGTCGCCAACCGGACATGCTGCTGTTAGACTTTGCCACGGAAACAAGAACGGGCGCCGATGATCGTTTCGGGCGCCGTCATCCGATCAAATGAGGGAGAGGGAGATGAACAAGAGCTGGTACGGCGATCTGCCGCAATTCTATCAGCGCCAGATCAAGGCGATGGGTTTGGATGACGCGGGCATGACACGGCGTCGTCTGATGAAGAGCGCGGCGGCCGCTGCCGGCGTCGCGACCTTCGGCGGCGTGCTCAACCGCGCCCGCGCGGCGACGCAGATGCAGTATATGTGCTGGGAGGGCTACAACGACCCGCGCATCATCGACCCGTTCAACAAGGCGAACGACACCGACATCTCGTTCGACCTGATCGTGGATTCGCCAGGCGGCTTCGCCAAGCTGCAGGCCGGCGCCAGCCGCGAGGTCGACCTGGTTTCCAGCGACATGCCGTGGATCACCCGCATGGGTCCGGCGGGCCTGGCGATGGAGCTGAACCCGGATGAATATGCCGACGTCTATGCAACCTTCTACGACCAGTTCAAGCCGCCCTTCGAGCCGCTGCTGAACGAGGGCAAGACCATCGGCGTCGCCACGCGCTGGGGGTGGGTCGGCGGCTGCATCAACACCGACATCACCAATCCGGACGAGTGGCGCAGCTACGATCCGGTCTTCGATGCCAAGAACAAGGACAAGATCTGCGTCATGGATTGGGGCGACTGGCCGATCCTGCCGATGGCGCTGCATGCCGGGATCGATCCGTACCAGGAGCTGGACGCCGCGGCGCTGGAGGAAGTGCGCAAGGTGCTGCGCGCGATGTTCAAGAACACCCGCACCTTGGTCGCCGACCTGACGCAGGCGCAGAAGGGCCTGCTCGACGGCTCGCTGCTGGGCTGCATCGGCGCCGGCTCGTATTTGACCTCGGCGGTGCGCAAGCAGGGCCACAAGAACATCATCGCCACCGTGCCGGACCCGAAGAACGGGTTGAAGCAGGGCATCATCTGGGTCGAGGCGACGGCGATCCTGAAAGAGACCGACCAGCCGGAGCTGGCGCAGAAGCTGCTGAAGCACGTCGTCTCCAAGGAGAGCGGCCACATCCTGTCGCTGCTTGACACCACCTGCAACGTGGTTACCAACAAGTCGGTGGAAGAGCTCTATACCCAGGAGGAGAAGGACATCCTCCAGGTCGACTACATGTGGCACGCCTACGACAATTCCCAGATGCACCGCATCGCGCCCAACATCGACGAGATGCTGGCGATCTGGTCGGAGGAACTGGCGGCGGCGCAGTAAATGCGGTCGCTGCGGTATTCGCACCGTACACTCTATCGTCATGGTTGGGCTTGACCCGACCATCCACGAGTTTCTCTCTGCAAAACCATGCAGTTGAGGCAAACTCGTGGATGCCAGGGCCAAGCCCTGGCATGACGGTGGAGTATTGAGTGAAGAGCAGGGGGCATGGGGCAGGATACGATCCTCGACATCGTCGATGTGAAGAAGGCCTATGGCGCCTCGCAGGCGCTGAAGGGGGTCAGCCTGCGGGTGGAGCGCGGCGAGTTCGTGGCGCTGGTCGGCCCATCCGGCTGCGGCAAGACCACGCTCCTGAAACAGATCGCCGGCTTCGAGGAGCCGACCTTCGGCAAGATCGCCATCGATGGCCGCGACATGGCCGGCGTCACGCCGGCGGAGCGGCCGACCAGCATGGTCTTCCAGAAGCTGGCTTTGTTCCCGCATATGAGCGTTGCCGAGAATATCGGCTTCCCGCTGAAGCTGCGCGCGCGCCCCGCCAACGAGATCGCCGTCAAGGTGCGCGAGATGGCCGACCTCATGCACCTGAAGCCGGAATATCTGAACCGCTTCCCGCGCCAGCTTTCCGGCGGCGAGCAGCAGCGCGTGGCTCTGGCGCGCTCGATGATCTCGGCGCCCAAGCTGCTACTGCTGGATGAGCCGCTCTCCGCCCTCGATGTGAAATTGAAGAAGGTGTTGCAGGCGGAGCTAAAGCGCCTGCATCGCAGCGTCGGCGTCACCTTCGTGCATGTGACGCACGACCTGGAAGAGGCGATGATGCTGGCGGACCGCATCTGTGTCATGCGCGGCGGCGAGGCGCTGCAGATCGGTCGGCCCAACGACATCTATTACCGTCCGGCGGACGAGTTCGTCGCCGGCTTCATCGGCGACACGAACCTGCTGCCGGTCGAGGTGACGGAGGTCGGTCCGGATGCGGTGCGCTATCGCTCGCCGGAGATCACCGATGCCGACGGCACGCTGCCACGCGTGCTGGCGGCGGCGAACATCGCACCCGGCCCGGCCAAGCTGATGGTGCGGCCGGAGCTGCTGGAGATCTCCGGCGGCGGCTCTTATCCATGCTCGATCGAGGTCGAGATCACCGAGACCTTCGGCAAGGGCGGCGCCATCCAGTTCCGCGCCCGCACCGCGGGCGGCACGCCAATCGTCGTCGAAGTGCCCGGCACGTCGCACTGGCCGGCCAAGCTTGGCGACCGCATCCGGCTCGGCTGGCGCAAGCAGGACATCTACCTGCTGCGGGAACGGACATGATCGGCGACGAGGGCGAGGCACGGTCCTGGACGCAGCCCGAACTATGGGCCAAGGCGCTGCCGAGTGTCGCCTTGCAGACGATCTTCTTCCTGGCACCGCTGCTGATGACCTTCCTGCTGACCTTCCAGGAAACCAAGAGCTTCATGCTGCAATGGACCTGGTCGCTGAAGGTGTGGACCGACATCTTCACTAAGCCGCATTATTGGACGGTGCTGTGGCACACGATCTGGATGTCGGCCTTGTGCACGGCGATCTGTGTCCTCATCTCGCTGCCGGTCGCCTACGCGCTGGTCACGCGACTCCGGGAGATGAGCGGGCAGGTGAAGGTGCTGATCACCTTCGCCTTCCTGACCGACGTCACCTTGAAGACCTTCGGCTGGGTCCTGTTCCTGGACCAGAAGGGTGCGGCGAACTTCCTGCTGGAGAAGATCGGTTTTCCGCCCGCGATGATCGGCTTTCTCTACAGTGATTGGGCGACCATGCTGGGCATGGTCTACAATCTGCTCGCCTTCACGATCTTCACCATCTATCTCTCGATCGACAATATCGACCGCTCGCTGATCCTTGCCGCCTATGACGCGGGCGCCAGCAAGTGGCGCGCTTTCTGGGAAGTGACCTTGCCTCTGTGCCGGCCGGGTATCTGGACCGGCAGCGTGCTCGTGTTTCTGCTCAGCGTCGGCGTGTTCCTGGAGCCCAAGGTGCTGGGCGGCGGCAAGTCGCCCATGTCCGCCGAGCTGATCCGCCAGACTTTCGAGACGCGGGTGAACTGGCCGCTGGGCGCCGCGCTCACCATCGTGCTGATGGTGGCGGCGATCTTCTGCATCCTGCTGTTCAACCGGCTCTACAGCCTGCAACGCTACGGAGCAGCAAGATGAAACCGCGCACCTCCGACCGGCTGATCGACGCGATCCTCTACGGCTCGGTCGCGGCGGTGCTGCTCTTCTTCTATATCCCGATCTTCACCCTGATCGGCTTCTCGTTCCAGCAGGGACGGTTCCTCGTGCTGCCGTTCGAGGGCTTGTCGCTCGACTGGTACGGCGCCCTGTTCCGCAACGCCGCCGCCGGGTCGGCGCTGTGGAACTCGACGCTGATCGCCTTCGTGTCGATGATCTTCAGCACCGTCCTCGGCACCGCTGCCGCGATCGTCGCTGTGCGCTACCGCTTCAAGGGCAAGATCCCGTTCTTAGGTCTCAGCGCAGCGCCGCTCGCCTTCCCGCAATTGCTGATGGGTGTGGTGCTGCTGCTGTGGTTCTCGGTGCTGGGGCGGTGGCTCGATTTCAATACCGGCGTGGTGACGGCGATCATCGGTCACGTCGTCTACATCACGCCTTTCGCCATGATCATCGTGGCGGTGCAGGTCTTCAATTTCGACGCCAGCCTGGAAGATGCCGCGCGCGATTGCGGCGCCCGGCCGTGGGAGGTCTATCGCTATGTCACCATCCCATTGCTGTGGCCCGGCATCTTCTCGGCGGCGATCTTCTCGTTCCTGCTGAGTTGGGGCAATTTCTATTTGACTTATTCGCTCGCCGGCTCGACGCGCACCTTGCCGACCTTCGTGTTCAGCGGCATCGCCACCGGCTCGTCGCCGCTCTATCCGGCGATGGCGACCGTGGTGTTCGTGCCCGGCATCATCCTCGTGATGGTCGCCGACGCGCTCCGCCGGCGCGCGGCGAAGAAGCTGGCCTAGACGAAGCGCTCAGGCTTCGGGTTTGTGGCAAACCACTTCGATATTGTGCCCGTCCGGACCGGTGATGAAGGCTGCATAGTAGTTTGCGTGATATTGCGGGCGCAGGCCAGGTGCGCCATTGTCTGCGCCGCCCGCGTCCAGCGCGGCGCGGTAGAAAGCTTCGACCTGCCGGCGGTTCTCGGCCGTGAACGCCAAGTGAAGGTGCGCCGGCTTCTCCTCGGTCTGGAACAGGCACAATGAGGACTTGTTGTCGGCGCTCATCTCGACGCCGAGCGGGCCCTCCAGCACAACTGCGACACCGAGCGGTTCGAGCGCCTTGAGGAAGAAGGCTTTGCTCGCGGCATAATCGCTGACTCCGAATACGACGTGGTCAAACATGAATTCTCCTGAAATATATGCATCCTCGAGTGTAGATACCTCGAGCAGGAGAAAACAAGCGAACGTGTGTGGCTTAGCTCAAGGCTGCGCGGCGCACTGCTTCAGGCGGTCGAGACCGCCGAACTGGCCGATGGTGGGTGCCGCCGCCTCGGCGATCTGCGCGGCATCGTAGGGCGGCGCCACCGCAACGCCGGGGAAGACCAGCGTCACCACCTTTTGCGGCACCACCAGCTTGCGCGCCTGCTTGCCGGTCAACGTCTTCGGATCGATGTGCACGCCCTTGATGGCGGCGGCCAGCGCGATGGAGGCTTCGCCAAGCTTGCCCTTCGGCCCCAGGTCGCCGACGATGGCGAAGGTGGAAAGGCCGGTCGTCGGATCGATGACGAAGGCGAGGTCGCCGAGCCTAGCGCCCTGCTTGAGGAAGTTGCTGCCGCGCGGCAGGACCAGGGACGGCACCAGGCGGGAGTCCAGATAGCGCCGCTGGTCGTCCTCCTTGTAGGCCTTGTTCTGCAGCGAGGTCGACGAGATGAAGAAGCCCTTATATTCGCCAGAGCTCTGGATGATCGGCTCGTTGCGGTCCTTGTCCTTGGTGACGATGCCGTGCCAGACGATCCGGGGATTGCCCTGCCAGCCGGCGCGCTGCGCCGCGCGCACGTCGGCCAGGAAGCGCTCGCAATTCTCGCGCCCCTCATAGGTGCCGTGGTTGAGCGAGACGACACGGCCGGCATTGCACAGCGTGTTCAGCGCGCCGGTCGGACGGCCGTCGATGTGATAGGCGTTTGGCGCGCCGTCGGTGTTGATGGCGAGCGGGCTGCGGAACTTCAGCGCCGTTCCGCCCAGCCTGGTGACCTTGGCGCTGCCTTTTTCCAGCGTGTGCGTGAAGGCGAGGGCTTCGTCGCAGGCAGCCCAGGCCGGGCTCTGTCCCAGGAGGCAGAGCGCCAGGAATGCGGGCAAGCATGCGGATGGGTATCGGGCACGTCGCATCGCTATCAAGGGCCGGCCGGCGTCGCTGATTGCGGGAGCCTCGATTGAAACCCGGCAATGGTTAAGCAGCCGTTGCCGCTCCCGATCCCTTCACTTATCGTTATGGGAAAGGCTCAAACACGAAGCAGATGGGGGCGATGGAGATGACCACCGGAGAGCTGAAGACCATCCCGGCCCGCCACGGCCGCGCGCAGCGGCTGAGCAAGGGCCAATCGATCAAGATCATCAACACCCACGGCAGCCAGGTGGTCGACACTTGGTGCTTCAGCGCCGAGAATCTGCGCGAATTCATGTCGATGGAGCATATGCGGCCCACACTCGGCCGCCTGTGGCCGCGCAAGGGCGACGGCCTGCACAGCAACCGCCGCCGGCCGATCCTGACCATGGTGGAGGACACCTCGCCCGGCCGGCACGACACCATCATCGCCGCTTGCGACGATTATCGCTACGGCCTGCTCGGCTGCACGGAATACCACGACAATTGCACCGACAATCTGATCGCGGCGATGCGCCAGCTTGGGCTGGAGATCACCGAGGTGCCGAGCCCGCTGAATCTATGGATGAACATCCCCGTCACCGCGGACGGCGAGCAGAGCTGGGGCGAGCCTTTGTCCAAGCCGGGCGATTATGTGGTGCTGCGGGCCGAGATGGATTGCATCGTGGCCATGTCGGCCTGTCCGCAGGACATCCTGCCGATCAACGGCCGGGCCGGGAAGCCGACCGAGGCTCATTACCGGGTCCTGGGCTAGCAAGCCTCCCAGGCCAGCTTGGAGGCGGCCCGGCCGGAAACAGACCAGGCTGGTCGCGGCATCTTCGCCACACCTGTTAAGAATTTTTTATTGCGCTGCACCATATGCTCTTGTGCAACGCAATATGTCGCCTATATTGACTGGTGTCAGGGGTGACGGCTTATCGGGATGGTGAATTGCTATGACTGCTTATGCCCTTGAAAGAGCTGAGACTTCCTCTCCGAAATCCTCGGGAAGCGTGGTTCTGCACTACCTCCGGGCTCTTGTTGCGGCGCGGGATTGCGCGGCGGCGATCGAGTCGGGCCGCAAGCCCAGCGACGAGGCTCTGCGAACCCTGGGGATCGACCCGGCGAACTTCGCCGAGGTGAAGCTGTTCTAAAGGAACCGGATCGACCCGACCCGGTTCTTAAGGCCAGGGCTCCTGCGATCTAGGAGCCCGTGCGCCGCTACCCTTTGCTGGATCACGGATGTACTGACTGGTGAAGTGGAAGCGGCGCCGGACGCCTTCGGCGTCCAAATTTCCGGGCGCGCCTTCGGCGCCCAATGTCCGCCAAGCGCTCTTCGGTCCGGACTACGCGCCCAGCAGTCTTGCCAGTTCCTGCGCCAGCTCGGCGCGGCGGAACGGCTTGCTGAGGAGCGGCCGGGCATCGGCCTGGACCTCGGACACAAAGCCCGACACGAACAAGACCTTCAATTGCGGCCGTATGGCGCGCGCCCGCTGCGCCAGCTCCGAACCCAGCATGCCACCGGACATCATCATGTCCGTCACCATCACATCGAAAGGGGCGGCGCTCTCCAGCAGGGTCAGCGCGTCCTTGCCGTTTGCCGCCTCGGTGACCTGGAAACCCAGGCTGCGCAGCATTGCCGCCGTGGTGGCGCGCACGCCCGCATCATCATCGACCAGGAGCGCCCGGCGGCCGGTGAAATCCGCCAGGTCGGCGCCGCCGACATCGAGGCTGACCGTCCCATCGGTCACGGCGGGAAGGTACATGCGCACCGTCGTGCCCATCTCAGGCTCGCTGTAGATGTGGATCTGGCCGCGTGATTGCTTGATCAGGCCATAGACCATGCTGAGGCCCAGGCCGGTCCCCTGGCCGACGGGCTTGGTAGTGAAGAACGGATCCGCCGCGCGCTGCAGGACCTCCGGCGTCATGCCGATTCCCGTATCGGCCACGGTGATGCGCAGAAAGGGCAGGGCGCCCGCTTCGACGCCCATCTCCAGCTCCGGAGCGTCGAGGTTGCCGTCCTCCTTCAATCGTGTTTCGTCGACATGGATGGACAGCTTGCCGCCGCGCGGCATCGCGTCCCGCGCATTGTTCGCAAGGTTGATGATCGCATTCTCGAACTGATGCGGGTCGACCAGGGCGCGCGGCAGGTCGGGTTCCGCAGTCACCGCGACCGTGACCGCCTCTCCGGCGGATCGCTTGAGCAGCGGCATCAGATTGGTCAACAGCCGATGCAGGTCGGTCGGTTGCGGGGACAAGGTCTGGCGGCGCGCAAAGGCCAGCAGGCGCTTGGTCAGCGTGGCGCCGCGGTCGGCGGCGCTCAGCGCGGCCTGCGCCAGTTCCGTCATCGGCGCGTCTTTCGCCAGCCGGTCCAGGATCAGCTCCAGATTGCCGATCACCACCGCCAGCAGATTGTTGAAATCGTGCGCGACGCCGCCGGTCAACTGGCCGATGGCCTCCATCTTCTGCGCCTGCAGCAGCTCGGCCTCGCGCGCCTTGAGCTCGGTCACATCCTTGACCACGCCGACGATCATCGTGATCTTGCTGTCGACGATCTCCTTGTTGACGGTCTGGTGAAACCAGCGGACCAGTCCGTCTGGCCGCAGGACGCGATATTCGGCTTCATGGACGATGCGGTCGCTGTCGAGGAAGCGCCGATAGTCGGAGAGCCCGCGCGCGCGATCCTCCGGATGCACGAACCGGCGGACGAACTCTCCGTCGCTGATGTCGAGCTCGTCCGGACGGACGCCGAGTATCTCGACAAAGGCATCGGAATAGACGGAGTAGCGGTGATCGTGATCGACCGTCACGTCGCCATCCGTCGGATACCAAAGCCAATAGCCCAGCCCCGCCACCCTCTGGACCTGTTCCAGCAAAGCTTCATGACGCCGCTGACTGGTGATGTCGGTGACGATTCCATCCCAGAGAATCTCTCCGCGTTCGTTGCGATAGCGTCGAGCGCGCGATTTCAGCCAGACCATATGCCCGTCCGGGCGCAACACGCGGCCCTCTTCGGTCCACAGTTCGTCGCCCTCGACGGAGGCGATCATTGAAGCGAACATTCGCTCGCGATCCTCGGGATGGGTGCGCTGCAGGAGGGCCGGCAAGCCGGAGTCGAGGTCAGCCTTCTCGATGCCGAAGATGTTCAGGAAACCCGGGCTGACGAATGTGTAGTCAAAACGGTCCGGGGCAACGAAACGCCTTGTGAAGACGCCGCCCGGAATGTTGGCGAGCAACCGCGCCAGGCGGCCTTCGCTGGCCGTCAGCTCGACCACCGACTTGCGCAGAGCGGATTGCGAGCTCCGCAGCGTCGCCCAGAGCAGGAAGATTGCGTTGAGCATCCACAGAAGCAGGATGACTTTGGTCGGCAGGCTGCTCCACCAGCTCGCCAGGAGGCCACGCAGCGGCACCCCGGCGACGACGACCAGCGGCCAGCCATGGACGGTGTGGTAGCTGAGAATGCGTTCGGTATTGTCAACGGCGCTCGTCGCCCGAATTGTTCCCGCGCCGGCCAGTTTGATCGCGTCGCCAAAGATCGGCCCGTCGGATCTGCGGCCGAGGTTCTGAGGCGCCGGCCAGTGCGTCAGCAGCACGCCGTCGGAACGGAACACGGAAAACGAGCTGCCCGCCGCGAGATCGACCGATTTATAGCTTTCGAGAATTTCCTCGAGCGTCGTGACGGCAATGATTTCCGCCGCCCGATAGTCCTCGGCCGCAGGCAGGACATAGCGGAGTGGAATCGCCGGGCTGCCATCGGCCAGGGCAATGGGGTCGCCGATGTCGAGCGTTCCGAAGGAAAGGTCGGTTGGCGTGTTCGGCCATCGGATCGCCGCCGGATCGATGGCGGGCTGGTTCGGATTGACGACCGGGATGTCGAAAGTCTCCGCGCCGCTGACGCGAACGGAGACATGGACGATGTCGCCATCCGGATCGATCACCCGCAGAACTTCGTCGCGCGGCGTCAGCACCGTCGGCCGGGTTGCCGCCAGGTGACGTTCCAGCACGCGGCGGATGGCGCTGATCTCGCCATTGATCTCGTTGAAATGCCGCTCAGCGGTGTCCTGCAGGCCGGCCACCAGCAGTTGCGTCTGCCGCTCGCCCAGGTGAATTTCGCCTTCGTACTCGGCCATGGCGCTGAGCACGAGCCAGATGGTGGCGACCACGGCGGTGACGAGCGCGAGCGCGCTGGGCAGATAGCGGAGCAGGACCGACGGTTTGTTCCCCGACATACCGAGCGCGGCCGATGGTAGCGTGGTGCCTGCCACCCTAACATCGGCGGCCGATGGTAGCGTGGTGCCTGCGCCACCCTAACATCGGGAATGAGTCGCTAGCGAGTCACGTCCTTCACATAGGCGGCGAACGTGTCCTTGTACTCTGGATGCCAACGCGACAAAGCCGGGCGGTTCTGGATGATGTCGTCCGCCGCCCATTGAATGCGTCGGGAATCAAGCGCATGGCTGACGTCGTTATCGGGGCATAAGATGTAGAAATCGCCCGCGGCCAGCCGTTCCAACATGAAGTCCACCGTCTGGTCGGACGTCCAGGCACCCTTGGGCTTGGCGCTGTCGGGCGCATCCGCCGGGCGGCCGGTGATGCCGGTCCAGACGTGGCCGGGGATCAGCAGGTGCGCCGTCACCTTGCAGCCCGGCCGGTTGCGCAGCTCGTGCGCCAGGCCTTCGGTCAGCACTTTCACCCCGGCCTTGCTGACATTGTAGGCGGTGTCTCCCGGCGGGCAGGTGATGCCCTGTTTCGATCCGGTGTTGATGATCAGCCCCGGCGTGCCTTGCGCGGCCATGGCGTCGGCGAAGCTCTGCACGCCATGGATCACGCCCCACAGATTGACCGAGAGCACCTTTTGCCAGCGCTCGTATTTTTCCGTCGGGCCGCCGCCATTGCCGATGCCGGCATTGTTCATCAGGACCGCGACCTCGCCGAACTTCTGATAGGCGATCTGTTTCAGCCGCTGCACATCCGAAAGCACCGAGACGTCGGTGGCGGCGGCCCGCACATCGCCGGCGCCGCCCTTGGCAAGCTTCGCCACCGCGTCGGCGGCCTGGTCCAGTGCCGCGCCGCCCAGATCGGCCAGCACCACCTTCATGCCGAAGCCGGCGCAGCGTTTCGCCGTCGCTAGCCCGATGCCGGAGGCGGCGCCGGTGATGACGGCGACACGGCCGGCGGCAAAGGCGGGATGCTGGGTCATGATGATGCTCCTGGTGTGTGACGAAAAACCTGCTGCCTTCATCTTAGGCAGACAGCGCTGCCCCTGGAAATACATTGGGTGGGGAAATACACGCGCGAGAATGCGCGGCTGAGGAATGCGGCACTTGGAACCGGGCGCGGTTTTCAGCGAGAATGCGGCGTCGCATCGTCGCCTTCTATGTCAGCTCCGATCCCCAACGGTCTCCATGTCCGATCCCGATTTTCTCGCCGCCTGCCATGATCGGATCAAGACCATGTATCATTATTGGGACCACAAGCGCGCCGGCCGGCTGATGCCCCGGCGCAGCGACCTGGACCCGCTGGAGATTCCCCGGCTGCTGCCTGATATCGGCCTGGTCGACGTGGTGCCGGACGAGCGGCGCTATGTCTATCGGCTGATCGGCACCAACGAGGCGCTGATGCGCGGCCGCGACCCGACCGGGCAGGCGGTGAAGGACGCCTATTTCGGCACCAGCGTGCAATCGGTCTATCTCAACTACGATGCCGTGGTGCGCACCCGGGCGCCGGTCATCGACCGCGATCCCAGCCAGACCAGCGACGACCGCTTCATCACCCACGAGACCATCTTTCTGCCGCTGTCGGACGATGGCGAGCATGTCAACATGGTGCTGTTCCTGACGGTCTACGTGCAGGCCTTGCCGCGCGGGTTCGCGCAGAGCTGACTTGGGCCGCCCGCATCGGGCACTTGCCGGGCCGCCGTATTCCAATATGCTTCAAGGTTTCGCCCCCATTCACCACAAGGGGAGGAAGCCTGCCATGCCCGTGAGTTCATCCGCGGAGCCGCGACAGCAGGAGGTCGCGGCCCACTATCACCTTCCTGACCTGGTGGCGGTCATCCGCGCCGGCCTGGCCGCGCTCGGCAAGACTCCGGAAAACGTGACGCCGGAGGATCTGGCGCCGGTCGAGGAATTCCACATCGGCGGCCGGCCGGCGACCAAGGAGGTGCTGGACCAACTCCGCCTCAAGACAGGCTGGCACATCCTCGACATCGGCAGCGGCATCGGCGGCCCGGCGCGTTTTGCCGCGCATGAATATGGCGTGCGGGTGACCGGCATCGACCTGACCCCCGATTACGTCGAAACCGCCGCGACCCTGGCCCGATGGGTGGGCCTGGCCGACCGCGCCACGTTCCGGCAGGGCAGCGCCACCGCGCTGCCTTTCACCCAGAGCAGCTTCGACGCCGCCTACATGCTGCATGTCGGCATGAACATCGACGACAAGGAGACCCTGTGCCGCGAAGCCGCGCGCGTGCTGCGCCCCGGCGCCTTGTTCGCGATCTACGACGTGATGCGCCTCGGCGAAGGCGCCATCACTTTTCCCGTTCCCTGGGCCGCGCACGAAGGCCTGAGCAGCGTCGCCACGCCTGATGTCTATAAAGAGGCGCTGCAACTGGCCGGCTTCGAACTGGTCGCCGAGCGCAACCGCCGCGACTTCGCCATCGCGTTCTTCGACACGATACGCGCCAAGACCGAAGCCGCCGGCGGCCCGCCGCCGCTCGGCATCCATCTGGTGATGGGCCAGGACGCACCGGTGAAGATCGCCAACGTGGTGGCGGGGTTGAAGGCGGGAACGATCGGGCCGGTGGAGCTGATCGCAAGAAAACGGGCGGGGTAGGAGCCCTATACGGGCGCCAAAGCTCTCTGCACGCCGCTCGGCATCTCCACCCCGATCGCATCGCCCGGCCGCACATCGCCGCCCACCAGCACAATCCCCATCACCCCCGCCTTGCGGATCAGGTTGCCATCGGCATCGCGGTCCAGCACGGCGTTCATCAGGCCAGGCTGGAGGCCGTTCAACTGGTTGCAGGGATTGCGCAGGCCGGTCACTTCGACCACCGCGTCGGGGCCGAGATGCAGGCGCGTGCCGGTCGGCAGGCTGAGCAGGTCGATGCCGCGGGTCGTGATGTTCTCGCCCATCTGGCCGGGCGCCAGGGCGAAGCCGGCCGCGCGCAGCTCGTCATGCAGCTCGGCATGAATCAGGTGAACTTGGCGCAGGTTCGGCTGCGTGGGGTCGCGCGCCACGCGGGAGCGGTGCTTCACCGTGACGCCGGCATGCGCATCGCCTTCGACGCCGAGGCCGGCGATCAGGCGGATGGAAAGCGCTGGTCGCTTGCTCATGGAATGGGTTGCGCTCTGGCTGACGGCAAGGACCGATGCGGGCACGTCGGAATGCGGCGGGCCCTGGTGTTCCGGGGCGGCAGCGGTTGTTTCGTTCGCGTCCGTCATGCTTCGTTTGTCGATCCCGTGGTCCAACAGATTCGCCGAACGATCCTCTCTTCCGGGCGCGACGGCGCCGCGACAGTGCCAGAGTTCTTCCGCGCCGGGCAAGCCTGGCCGCCTTGACGGCAATTTACTCAAGGTTGTATATCTTTTACGATCTGCATCTTGGGGGCAGAAATATGGAACAGAGTCGAACGGATTGGCGGGTGGCCAGCCTGTTGCCGGCGGCCGCTTTCGGCCTCGTGCTGTTTCTCGGGTTTCTCGCCTGGAACAACTACATCCTGCAGGCCACGCCGGCTTTCGGCCGGCCGGAATTGGCCGGCCTGGTGCAGGCGCGCGCCGTCCTGGGGGCCTTCATCGCCGGCAAGCACGCGATCGTCGCGGCGACGTTCCTGCTCTTCCTGGCGAGCGCAATGCTCGTCCTGCTGTCGGGCTGGACGGTCTTCTCGATCTACCGCGAGGTGACTGACAAGGACAGCACGACCTACATGCAGCGCACGGACGAACAGGCGAGTTTCATTCTCGTCGCCTGCATGATCGGGCTGGTGGCGTTGCCGGCGATCCAGGCGTTCCTCGGCAATGCCCAGTGTGGCGCATATCACCTGTACGAGTGCCTCGGAAAGGAGATCATGCCCGATCTTCTCGTCTCTTATGCCGGCCGGCTCTTCGTCAAGGCAGCCATTGACCCGGTGGCGACTTTGTCCATGGCCGCGGACTGGGGCAATGCTGCGGTGGGGCTGGCCGGAATTGCATTGCTCGCGGCCATGGTCATGTTGCCGCGCGGCCTGGAGCAGGGGCTGCCGCCGGCCAAGCATGCCGAGGAGACGGCAAAGGCAACAGCGGCCGGCACAACCGTCGACTACAAGGAGTTGACGGTCGGTGAGTTGAAAGCCTGGTTCAACAGGCGGGTCCGCCGCTTCGAGCAGCTCAGCTTCATCACGTCGCTTGTGCTGGTTGCCGGCATTGCCCAGATGAGCGTCTGGATGAAATGGCCGCTGTCGATCATCGCGGACCATGTATTCCTGGGCGACAACGCCGTGTCAGCGGAGCTGCATGCCAACTATGAGGCGCATGTCGACAGCGTCCTGCAATACAGCGCCATCTGGTATGGGGCGATGGTGGCGATGCTGATCTTTACGACGCGCCTGATCCTCAGCCGCAAGTGCCGCCAGTTGGCGGGAGAGCTGATCGCCGATCCGGCCACAACCCAACCGGACAAAGACACGGCACAGGCGCTGATCGATGAAACTTTTTCCGCGACAAGCGCCCAGGTCTATTTCGAGCGCTATCGGACCTACCTGCTGGCGCTGGCGCCCGCGATCGCGCAGCAACTGCTGGAGGTCTTCGGCAGCTAGAGCGTCGACACCTGCGCCGCCACGGCATAGGCGACGATCACCGCCGGCACGATCCAGCGCAACAGCAGGCGCAAGGCGTGCAGCCGCCAGGCGGTGCGGCCCAGCTCCGCCTCATACAGGCGTGTCGGCAGCATCCAGCCGACGAAGATCGACAGCATGAGGCCGCAGACCGGCAGCATCACATTGGAGGTCAGCCCGTCCACCGCGTCGAACAAATTGAGGCCGCCAAAGCCGTCGAGCCACGCCAGCGGCCGCACCTCCGCCCAGCGATTGAAGGACAGCATCACCGGCAGGCCGGCCAGCCACATGGCGATGCCGACCAGCAGCGCGGCCTTGGGCCGGCTCATGCGCATGATCCGCATCAGGGGCGCTACGACCACCTCCAGCAATGAGATCGCCGATGACAGAGCGGCGATGAACAACAGCAGGAAGAACGCCGCGCCCACCAAGTCACCGAAGGGCAGGGCGCCGAAGGCGATGGGCAGGGTCAGGAACATGAGGTTGGCGCCCTCGGCCGGATCCAACCCTTCGGCGAAGACGATGGGGAAGATGGCGAGGCCCGCCATCACCGAGATCGCCGTGTCGCCGGCGAGCGTCGCCACCGCCGCGCGCGTGAGGTCGAAGCTCTGGCCGGCATAGGCGGCATAGGTGATCATCGCGCCCATGCCGACGCCGATGGAAAAGAAGCCGAGGCCCAGCGCATCGAGGGCGGCGCGCGGCGAGATCGCCGCCCAGTCCGGGTAGAACAGGAAGGCGAAGGCCGCGCCCACGTCGCCCTCGATCAGGCTATAGAGCACGAGGATCGCCATCAGCAGCGCCAGCAGCGGCATCAGGATGGTGCAGGCCAGTTCCACGCCCTTGCGGATGCCGCGCGCAACCACCGCCACCGTGACGGCGAGGAAAGCCGCTTGCCAGAAGCCGAGGTGCCAGGGGTCGCTGACCAGCGCCGCATAGTCCGAAGCGCTCCTGGCCTCGTCCGCGCCGCCGAAGCCGGCGGTCAAGGCGTGCGGCACATAGGCCATCGTCATGCCGGCGATGACCGCATAGTAGGTCATGATCAGGAACGCGATGGCGATGCCGAGGAAGCCGATCAGGCGCCAGGCCGGCGACCTGTGTGCCTCGGCCGCTACGTGGCGCAGGCTCTCCGCCGCGTCGCCGCGGCCGCGCCGGCCGACCAGGAATTCCGCCAGCAGCAAGGGGAAGACCACCAGCACGAGGCCGAGCAGGTAGAACAGCAGGAATCCGCCGCCGCCATTCTCGCCGACCTCGTACGGAAACTTCCAGATCGAGCCGAGCCCCACCGCCGACCCGATGGTCGCCAGCACGAACCCCATCCCGCTCGCGAACCGCTCGCCGTGCGCCATCGCCGTTCCTCCCTTGCCGGCGCATCCTAGTGATTTGCCGTGGGCGGAAACAACGGCCGTCGCCGTCCGGAAGCGCAATTTTCTGCAAGTCTGCCGGGCCGCGACCGGATAGCAGTGCGGCTTCCTACAGCCATAGCGGAGACAGATATATGAAAGCCAAGTCGGTCCTGCTTTGCCTCGTCGCCGCGCTGACTCTCAGCGCCTGCGCGGGCAAGAAGCCGCTGCTACCGGAATGCAGCGGCAACAATTGCCGCCACGAGAAGCCGAGTCTGGAGCCGGTCTGAGTGCGGTTGTTGCGGGGCCGGAAAATCGACCCCGCAACATGCCTAAGCCTCGACCAATCCGCCGACCTGGCGCTGGAACAGGCGGCGATAGACGCCGGCTTCGCGCTGGATGAGGCCGTGGTGGTCGCCATCCTCGATGATGCGGCCCTTGTCGAAGATGATCAGCCGCTTCAACTGCCGCACCGTCGACAGGCGATGGGCGATGACGATGGTGGTGCGCCCCTGCATCAGCCGCTCGGTCGCCTCCTGGATCAGCGCCTCCGATTCCGAATCCAGGCTCGAGGTCGCCTCGTCCAGGATCAGGATCGGCGCGTCGGCCAGGAAGGCGCGGGCGAGGGCCACGCGCTGGCGCTCGCCGCCGGACAGCTTGATGCCGCGCTCGCCGACGAGCGTGCCATAGCCCTTGGGCAGGTGCTCGATGAAGGCGTGCGCGTTGGCAAGGCGCGCGGCCTGCTCGATCTCCGCCATCGTCGCGTTCGGCTTGCCATAGGCGATATTCTCCGCCAGCGAACGGTGGAACAGGATCGGCTCCTGCGGCACGATGGCGATCTGCGAGCGCAGTGAAGCCTGCGTGCAGTCGGCCACGTTCTGTCCGTCGATCAGGATGCGCCCGCCATTCACATCGTGCAGCCGCTGGATCAGCTTCACGAAGGTGGTCTTGCCGGAGCCCGACAGCCCCACCAGGCCGACCTTTTCGCCGGCGCCGATGGTGACGTTGAGGCCGTCATAGAGCGCCTTGCTGTGGCCGCGATAATGGAAGCGGACATTCTCGAACTCGATGCGGCCGTGTTTGATGACGATCGGCTGCGCGCCCGTCCTGTCCTCGATCCCCAAAGGCTCGCCATGGATCGCGACCAGCTCCTCCATCTCGTTGACGGCGCGCTGCAGGTCGCGGATGTACCAGCCGATATCGCGCAGATAGCCCTGGATGATGAAATAGGCAGTCAGCACATAGGCGACATCGCCCGGCGTCGCCTGGCCATGCCACCACAGCCACAGCACCAGGCCGATGACCGCCGAGCGTAGCGCGAGCAGCGCCAGCAGCTGGGCCGAGCCGTTGTTGGTGGCGCGGATCCAGGTGCGATAGGTGCGGCGATGCCATTTGTCGGTGACACGCTGCAGCCGCATATCCTCCCGCAGCTCGGCGCCGAAGGCCTTGACCACCGCGTTGCAGGTCACCGAGTCCGCCAGCGCGCCGCCCATCTTGGTGTCCCAGGCGTTGGAGAGCTGCGCCGCCGGCCCGACATAGCCAACCGAGAGGAACGCCGCCAGGGCGACGAAGGCGAGGGTGCCGAGGAAGATGACGGCGCCCATCAGCGGCCAGCGCAGGCCGAGCAGTACGGTCGATCCCAGCAGCACGATGATCGAGGGCAGAAAGGTGATCAGGATCGTGTCGTTCAGCGTATCGATCGCCCACATGCCGCGCGACACCTTGCGCACGATGGAGCCGGCGAAGGTGTTGGCGTGCCAGTCGGAAGCGAATCGCTGCACGCGCCAGAACGCCTCGCGCACGACCCGGTTCATCACGCGCAGGGTCAGGCGGCAGATACCGACGAAGGCCAGGTGCCGCATCACCACCATCAGCACGCCCAGGCCGATCATCGCGACAAGCGCTTCGATCGCTTCGCCCAGCGCCACCTGGCGTTGCTCCAGCACGGCCGGGGTGACCGCATCGATCAGGCGGCCGGCATAGACCGGCAGCAGGACGTCGGCCATGGTCATGATCAGCACGCCGGCGATGATCGCCGTGACCAGGCGGCGATGCTGCGCCCAGTGATTGAAAGTGAAGCCGAGCACGGCCCGGAAAGGCGCCGCGCGCCGGTGGAATTCTTCAAGCAGGCTCATGATTTTGTCCGGCGCCGCTGGCACGACGCCGCTCCAAACGAATTGAACGAAAGGCGATGCGAAAGTCTCGCGCGGACGCGCGGCGGACCTCTTATGCCTTCGGACCGGAAACTTGGAAGTGAGCGGGCAGCCTGTAACTGGCCCGCATCAGATGCGGCCTAATGAATAGCCGCGCCGGGGTCGATCGGCATCAAGGTGGTGTACATCATGCCTCCCGGCTTTGCAGTTGAAGAGAGCAACACCATAGCCTTGCCGTTGCAAAAAGGCAAGATGGCGGCACGGGCGGACGCCGCCGGCGATGGTTGCCGACGGCGACCTTGTTCAACGCGCGTGATGGCCCGATCGGGCCGGTATGACCTACTCCGTCTGTTGCCTCTGCGGCTTCACCACGGCGCGCGATTCGGCCTTGGCGGAGCAGCCGTCGCCCTCGACCACCTTCAAATCGTGATCGCTATCCTCGACGTCGCCCGCCTTGGCGTTGGCGGTCGCTTCCGCCGTGCATTTGCCTTGCTTCTTGCCGCCGGTGATCGTCACCGAGCTGGAGCTGCTGGCGGAGGCCGAGCTCGAGCTGCTGGTCGATTGCACCGTGTCGGCAACCTGGAGCGGCTTGGCCCGATCGCCCATCAACGCGCCGAGCAGCGACGGATGGATGTCGTCGGTGGCGAAGGAAGGCATCGCCGACATTGCGCCAAGCCCCAGCATCGTCATGAGTACCGCCGCGAGTTGATATTTGTCCATGCTGATACTCCTTCTCCTGTTTCGGCTCCGTCTGCCCCGATCTGGTGCCCGGAGCGGTTCGCAATTCCGGTGGAGCCTCGAAATCATCCGGTCTTGCGGGTCCGCTCCGGGCGGGGCCGATGCCGGACCTTCCGGCCGTCGGCCCGTTCGGCAAGGCGGGCTACATGGTCGTCCCCGCAATGAAGGCGACGTTGGCGCGCGTAGCACCCGCGGGCACCGGCCGTACCTCGGTCTTGAACACGGCGCGCTGGCCCGGCGCCAACTGGTTCACCGGCGGATTGAACACCCAGCGCCGCAGATCCTGCCCGGCCGCGTCCTTCAGCGTCGCCTGCATCGCGGGTACAGGAAGCACCTGGCTGCTCTTGTTCAGCACCGTGCCCTGGATCAGCAATCCATTGTTCTGCTTCACCGGCTTCACCAGGGTGATCTCCAGGCCGTTCGGCGCCGCCGCCGGCACTGGCTGCGTCACCACCGGCTGGGTGGCGGGCATGGGTTGCGCCACGACCGGCGCGGCGACGGCCGACGGGGCGCTGAGGCTGGCCAGCCCGGCATTCGTCGTGCTGACGCCGGGGCTGTAGAACGCCGCATTGCCGGCCGGCGCCACGATGGTCGGTTGCGCGGCGACCGTGCTGGTGCAGGTGCGATAGGCATTGCCTTGCGCGATGTAACGGTCGACGCAGTTGGCCGCGGAATATTGCCGCTGGTCCGTGCTGTTCCAGGCGATCCCGACGCGCGCCTGCCGCGCGCCCGCGATGC
>DASZQC010000266.1:0-5382 GCA_035549815.1 Dongiaceae bacterium | reverse complement strand
TTCTCGATCAGCGTCCAGGGATAGATGCCGGCATTCTGCACCAGGATGTCGAGATTGCCGTAGGCCTTGAGCGTTTCGGCGACCGCGCGTTCCGCGTCGGCCTTTTTGCTGACGTCGACGGCGACGAAACGGCCGCTCAGGCGCTTCGCCGTCGCCTCGCCGGCGGCAATCTCGCTATCGGCGATGACGATCCTGGCGCCTTCCTCGACGAAACGCTCGGCGATGCCGGCGCCGATGCCGCGTGCGGCGCCGATGATCAGGGCGGCGCGATCCTGTAAGCGCCCGCTCATGCCAGCCCCCTCATGCTAAACGCTGCCGGACTTGCAGTTTCAAGGTGTCGATCAGCACGGCGGCCAGCACCAGAGCGCCCAAAATCATCTGGGTGTAGTGCGCCGGCAGACCCATCAAATTGATCGCCGTGTGGATGGAGGAGAGCAGCAACACGCCGGCATAGACGCCGGGCAACTGCCCGATGCCGCCCTTTAATGAAACGCCGCCGATGACCACGGCGGCGAAGGCGTTGAACAGCATGCCGACGCCGAGATTGGCGGTGGCGCCGGAGGTGCGGATCGCCAGCAGCCAGCCGGCGACGCCGGAAATGGCGCCTGCCAGGATGAAGGTGATGAAGACGAGCTTGTCGACCTTGATGCCCGCGCGGAACGGCGCCACCGGGTTGCCGCCGATCATGGTCACATGGCGGCCGAAGGGAGTCTTCGCCAGGATGAACGTGAAGATGGCGAAGAGCGCAATCGCCATCCAAGCGATGATTGGAATGAGCTTGATGGCTTCCAGCGGCAGCCAGGACAGCAGCGGAACGTCGCTCAGATTGGCGATGCCCATGACACGGAGCGACGGCGACAGGTCCTGCGCCGAACGGCCGCCCGAAATCGCGACGACCAGGCCACGTACCCAGATATAGGCGGCGAGCGTGACGATGAAAGCGTTCATCTTCAGCCGCACGACAAGCCAGCCGTTCAGGGCGCCGATCAGGCAGCCGACCAGGACGGCCAGGGCAAGCGAAATCGGGATCACCAGCCATTCCGGGGTGAAGGTGTAGCCCAGGCCGATGCCGTGGGAGCAGAACAGGATGCCGGTCACCATCGCGGTCAGCGCCGCGACGGATTCGACCGAGAGATCCATGTTGCCGGCGATGATGACGATGGCGAGGCCGATCGCCATGACGCCGACAAAGGTCGATTGCTCGATGATGTTGGCGAAGATGCCGGCCTGGAAGAAATTCGGGATGAAGATCGAGAATACCGCCAGGACGATCACGAGCATCAGCCAGACAAGATTGTCGAGCGCGAACTCGATGAACTTTCTGCGGTCGTTGAGCTGCATGAAATCGGACTCCGGAGAGTGGCCCCCGGAACGCGCGGTTCCGGGGGCTTGCGCAAAGAGCTTATTCGACCGGCTTCACCGGATCGGTCGGGGCCTTCATGTTGCCCCAGAAGCGCGGCTCGTCGATGTTGTCCTTGGTGATCGCCGCACCGGGGATCTTCAAATTCGGACCCCAGGATTCGATGGTCAGCGTGGAATCGAGGCCGAGCACCTTATAGGTGCCGGGCTTGAGCTCCTGTTTGTTCACCACTTTGTCGGCGAACATGGCGATCGCCGCCGCTTGCGCATAGAGCGGCTGCTCGACCTCCACCTGTTCCCAGCCCTTGCGGATCAGGTCGAGGCCAACCGGCGCGCCGTTGGACGAGACCAGCAGCACGTCGCCCGGCTTCTTGCCCTTGGCTTCCAGCGACGCCACCGCGGCGACCGCCAGATGCGCGGCATGGACGAAGATCAGGTCGATGTCCGGATTGGCCAGCATCTGGTCGGCGACGATGGTGCCGGCGTTGGAAGCTTCCCATTGCATGGCGGGCAGGGAAATGATCTGCACGCCCGGGAAGGCCTTCATCTTCTCCTCGAAGCCCTTCTGGATGTCGAGCGTGTAGGGATCGGCCGGGTCGCCCAGGACCTGGAGCACCTTGCCCTTCACGTCGCCGTTCTTTTCCTTCAGCAGACGCTCGATCTCGCCCGCCGCGACATAGCCGATCTCCACCGTGCCGGCGACCGAGGTGAAGTCGGACGGCGTGGAGGTGATCTGGCGGTCGAAGATCATGACCGGGATGCCGGCGGCGCGGGCCTTCTCGATCGACGGCTTCAAGGCGTTGAAGTCGACGGCGGCGAGCACGATCGCCTTCGGCTTCAGGTTGATGACGTCGTTCATCTGGCTCTGCTGCAGGTCGGTCTTGTTGTCGGCGTTGAGCGTGACCGGCTCGTAGCCGACATCCTTTAGGAACTTCTCGATGGCCGAAACCGATTCCGTCTGGAATTCGTCCAGTAGGGTCGGGACCATGTAGTAGATCTTGCCCTTCGATTCCGCCCAGGCGGGGGCGGAGATCGCCGTGCCGAGCAACGCGGCGGCGGCGATGACGTTACGCAACAGACGCTTCATCTCGCTTCTCCTCTGTCTGTTAGTGTTGTTGTTGGGCCGTTGTGGTTTCTTGGGCGGGGCCATTTATGGCTCCGCCGGTGATCATCTGGACGACTTCGTCCGGGCTGGTCCTGGATCGCGCCACATTGCCGGCGACCTTGCCCTGGCGGATGACGACGATGCGGTCGGCCACCTGGAAGGCCTGGGCCATGATGTGGGTGATGATGACAACGCCGATGCCCTGCGCCGCGATGCGCTTGATCATCTCCAGCCCGCGACGGGTCTGCTCGACGCCGAGCGCGGCAAAGGGCTCGTCCAGCAGCACCAGCTTGCCGCCCCAATGGACGAAGCGGTTGAGCTCGATCGCCTGGCGCTGGCCGCCGGAGAGATGCTCCACATTGGTGCGCAGCGACGGGATCCGGGTGCCGGCATTGGCCATCGCCTTGGCGACCGCGGCTTCCATCTCCGCCTCCTGCAGGATCGGGATGCCGAAGAAGCGCTTCACGATCTCGCGGCCCATGAAGAAGTTGGCCACGACATCGACATTGGTGCAGAGCGACAGGTCCTGATAGACGGTCTCGATGCCGGCGGCCTTGGCCTCGGCCGGCGAGGCGAAGTTGCGCTCCGTGCCCTCGAAGATCACCTTGCCGCTGCTTTGCTGCAACCCGCCGGAGATGATCTTCACCAGCGTCGATTTGCCGGCGCCGTTGTCGCCGAGCAGGGCGACGACCTCGCCGCGCTGGATCTCGAAGCTGATGCCACGCAGGGCCTCGATGGCTCCGAAATGCTTGGTGATCTCCTCCAGGCGGAGCAGGGGTGCCGTCTCGCTCATGCCGCCTCCGTGCCGGATTGCATCATCGGATCGCGCGGGGCGCGCTCCTCGTCCTGCGCGAACAGCACGCCGAAGCGGGGTGACAGAACGCCGGAAACCGCCAGCGCCGCGGCACCGCGCAGCACTGCGTCGGGCCCGTTGGTCGACAGCATCACCCGGGGCGCCGTGCGGTTACGCCGTTCCGCGATCGAATGGGGCAGGGGCGAGGCCGCCTTCAGCAGGTCGTTCAAAAGCTCCTCGCTCGCCAGCCCGCCGATGATGATGGTTTCCGGATCGAACAGATTTTCGATAGCCGAGACGGTGCTGCGGAACAGGGGCGCCGCCTCCTTGATCCAGCCGTTGCGGCCGATCTTGCCCTGGCGCCGCTCCAGCGCCTCCAGCGACAGATAGCGCTCCAGGCAGCCGCGATTGCCGCAGGAGCAGGGCTCGCCATTCGGAATCAGCGGCAGATGGCCGATCTCGCCGGCATTCCCGTGGGCGCCGCGCAACGGCGCGCCGTCATGCACCATGCAGCCGCCGAGGCCGACGCCGAAATAGAGGTAGTAGAACTCGCGGAAATCGCGGCCGATGCCATAGAGCCTTTCGCCCAGCGACGCCGCCGCCAGATCGACCTCGACAAACGCCGGCAGGCCAGAGACCTTCGCCAGACGCTCCCGCACCGGCACGCCTTTCCAGCCTTCCAGGGTCGTCGGGCCGACGAAGCTCATGGATTCCACGTCGAACGGGCCGGGCATGGCGAGGCCGATGCCGAGCATGCGCCCGCGCGGCCGCATCTTGCGCAAGGCCGCGACCAGCTTGCCGATCTCGCGGAACGCGGTGTCCGGCGCCAGATGCGACAGCTCGCGGCGGCGCTTGCCGATCACTTCGCCGGCCAGGTTGATCAGCGCGGCCTCCAGGCCCAGCGGCGTCACATGCACACCGATGGCGAAGCCGCCTTCCGGGTTGATGTTGAGCGAGGTGGCGGGATAGCCGCGTCTCTTGGGCGTTTCGCGCGCGCCGCTGATGAAGCCCTGCAGCTCCAGTTCGCGGATGATGGTGGAGACGGTCTGCACGGTCAGGCCGACGCGCTTCGCGATGTCGCCGCGCGCGATGGGGCCGTGCAGCCGGATCGTTTCCAGCACGATCCGCCGGTTATACGGCCGGCCGTATTCCTGATTCGTCCCCTTCAAGGCCATTTTCGACCTTTGTGCTTCCCTGTGTCGTCAGGCTAGCACCGATGAAAATTTTAAGTCAAATGGATTTCAAAAAAAAAGATGAGCAGGGCGAACCATGGGCCGCTGTGTCCCGAACACAGTGCTCAGTCGTGCCATGCGAATTTTGGGGCGGCGTTGTTCAGCATGCGTTGCAGGAACACGAGGTCGAGCCAGCGGTCGAACTTCCAGCCGACCTCCTGGAACTGCGCCACCTTGCGGAAGCCGAACTTGCCATGCAGGCGCAGGCTGCCCTCGTTGGCCGCGTCGATGCCGGCGATCATGGTGTGGAAGCCGCGCCGCGCGGCATGGTCGATGATGGCCGGCAACAGCATCGAGCCGATGCCGCGGCCGCGCCGGTTGGCGGCGACATAGATCGAATTCTCGACCGAATGCAGATAAGCGGGCCAGGGCCGGAACGGGCCATAGCTGCCGTAACCGGCCACCGCGCCATCATCGTCCGCCACCAGCACCGGCCAATTCTGGGCGCGCTTGGTGTCGAGCCACGCGGCCTGTGCCTCGATGGTGCGCGGCGTATAATCGTAGATCGCCGTCGTATTGGCGATGACCTCGTTATAGATCGCCAGCATCGCCGGCAGATCGGCAGCGGTCGCTTCGCGGATACGGATGTTCATGGCCTTGCCTCTTCTTGGATTTCTACTATAGTAGAGGAATGGACACGATCATAGAGGATTCCCTGGATGCGCAGATCGCCCTGCGCATCCGGGCGGAGCGGGAAGCGCGCGATTGGAGCCTGGACGAGCTGGCGCAGCGTTCCGGCGTCTCACGCGCCATGATCAGCAAGGTGGAGCGGCAGGAAAGCAGCCCGACCGCCGTGCTGCTTGGCAAGCTCTCGGCCGCCTTCGGGTTGACGCTGTCGCAATTGCTGGTGCGGGCGGAGCAGGGGCAGGCGGGCCTCGCCGTGCATCGCCGTC
>DASZQC010000265.1:0-2725 GCA_035549815.1 Dongiaceae bacterium | reverse complement strand
ATCCGCTCGGTGTCGAACCAGATGATGCCCGCAAGCACGATCAGTCCAAGGCCGATCGCGTAACCGGCCTTGGACTTCGTGGTTTGCGATTGTTGGCTGGTCTCGCTCATGGCGAGACTTTACTCGACCTTACTGGGCGAGGCCAACCGTCTTCAGAATGTCCGTGGTGCGCGAGGTCTCGAGCGCCACGAGATCGGTGAACTCCTGACCCGCGAGGTACAGGTTGGTCCACTTCTTTTCTTCGAGGGTCTTCTTCCAGGCCTCGCTGTTCACGGCCGCATCGACCAGCTTCAGGAGGTCGGCCTTCGCCGCGTCGTCCAGGCCCGGAGGCGCGACGACCGCACGCCAGTTGGCGAGGTCGACGCCCACGCCCTGTTCCTTCAGGGTCGGGATCTCGATACCGGCGACGCGCTCCGGTGCGGAGATGGCCAGCGCGCGCAGCTCGCCCGACTGGATCTGACCGGCCCATTCGCTATAGCCGCTGACGCCCACGGTGACGTGGCCGCCCATGATCGCCGCCAGCGCTTCGCCGCCGCCGGAGAAGGGCACGTAGTTGAGCTTGGTCAGGTCCGCGCCCGCCGCCTTGGCGATCAGGCCGGCCAGGATGTGGTCGGTGCCGCCGGCGGAACCGCCGCCCCACGACACGGAGCCGGTGTCGGCCTTCAGCTTGGCGACCAGGTCGGCCAGCGATTTCAGCTCGGAATCGGCCGGGACCACGATCACTTCATATTCGCCGGTCAGGCGCGCGATCGGCGTGACCTGCTCGAGCGTCGCCGGAGACTTGTTGGTGATGATGGCGCCGACCATGACCAGGCCGTTGACCATGAGCACGTTGCCGTTGCCCTTTTCCTTGTCGACCAATTGCGCCAGGCCGACGGTGCCGCCGGCGCCGGGAACATTTTCCACGGTGACGGTCTTGGCCAGGCTGTTGGCATTGATGGCGGCCTCGAGCGCGCGGGCGGTCTGGTCCCAGCCGCCGCCGGGCGCCGCGGGCGCGATGATGCGGAGATCGTCGACCGCCAGCGCGGGCGCGAAGGCGCCGGCGCCACCCATCAGGGCGAGCGCGAGCGTGGCGGTCATCAGGTTGCGTCTGTTCATGATTTCACTCCCAGGTAGGTTGAAAAGGCGGCCATCTTGACGCGGCCTTGGGCCCCGCTCTTGGCAGGGAATTGGGGTGTTTATAGACTGCGAAACTGTCACCAAGCTGTCGCGGGTCGCATGCGCATTCTGGTCGTCGAAGATACCGCGGACGTCGGCGAGGCGATTGTCGCCAGCCTGGAGCGCATGGGCCATGCGGTCGACTGGCAGAACACCGGGCGCGGCGCCGAGGATGCGCTGGCGGTCCAGGAATATGGCCTGGTCGTCCTGGACATCATGCTGCCGGATATCGACGGGTTTCAAGTCCTGAACACCATCCGGGCCCGGCGGCTGGCCATGCCGGTCCTGGTCCTGACTGCGCGTTCCCAGGTCGATGACCGGGTCGGCGCGCTGGATCTGGGGGCCGACGATTACCTGGTGAAACCGTTCGATTTCCGCGAATTCGAGGCCCGGGCGCGGGCCTTGCTGCGGCGCGGCCAGGGCGCCAATGTCAGCCGCCTGTCGGTGGGCGACGTCGTGCTCGACCAGGTGGCGCGCAGCGTCACCGCGGCCGGCTCCCCCGTCGATCTGACGCGGCGCGAGATCGCGCTCCTGGAAGTGCTGATGAGCCATCCGCGCCGCGTGTTCAGCAAGGCGGAGCTGCTGGATCAATTGTTCTCCTTCGACAGCGAGGCCGGGCCGAACGCCATCGAGCTTTATGTCGGGCGCCTGCGCCGCAAGCTGCAGGGCGCGCAGGCGGAGATCCGCACCTTGCGCGGCATGGGCTACCAGATCACCGCAAATGACTGACCCCGCATGACCGGCCGCCGCACATCGCTTTACTGGCGCCTGATCGGCTCGCTGTCGATCGCGCTCACGCTCGGCTCCACGGTGCTCGCCATTGCCGCCTACAACTACGCGCAGACCGCGGCAGACGACGCCTATGACCGGCTGCTGATCGGCGCGGCGCGGCAGATCGCCGAGACCATCACCGCCGACAACGGCCGCCTGGTGGTCGACGTGCCTCTATCAGCGCTGGAGACGCTCTCCATCTCGCGCAGCGACCGCGTCTATTACCGCGTGACCGGGCCGGACGGCGCGGCCATCACCGGCTATGACGATCTGCCGATGCCAGCCGAGGTCGAGAAGCCGGGCGAGGCGCCGGTCATCGGCAATGCGAGTTTCAAGGGCTCCGCCATCCGCACCGCGTCGGTGAAACGCTATGTCTCGGAATCCGGCATCAATGGCTGGGTCACGACCACGGTGGGTCAGACGCGCGAGGCGCGCAACGCCCTCAGCCGCGATTTGACCCGCAACGCCACCCTGCTGGTCGTCGCCATGAGCCTGATCGCGCTGATCGGCATCATGTTCACCGTGCGTCGCGCGCTGCGGCCGTTGTTGCATGTGGAGGCGGCGCTGATCGGCCGCGACCCCAACAACCTGACGCCGTTGAATGTCGAGGCGCCGGCGGAGATCGCCGAGCTGGTCGATGTCATCAACCGCTTCATGCAGCGCCTGTCCGACCGCTTCAACGTCATGCAGAAATACATCGCCGATTCCGCGCACCAGTTGCGCACGCCGCTGACGGCGCTGGCCGCGCAGGTGGAGCTGCTGGCGAACGAGCCGAAGCCCGCAGCGCAAAAGGGCT
>DASZQC010000264.1:0-7451 GCA_035549815.1 Dongiaceae bacterium | reverse complement strand
AGCTTCGCGAGGCGCGCCGGGTCGAGATCGCCGAGCGACACGTTGGTCGGCGACATCAGCCAGCCGTCATCGACCTTGACGCTCAGATTGCCGGAGCTGCCGAAGGTCAGCCGGCGCGCGAACATGGAGCGGCCAAAGGCGACCAGTTGCTCGCGCGCCTTGGCATCGCTCATGTCAGCCTCGCGATGGCTTTGAGGAAGAAATCCTCGGCGCCGAAATTGCCGGATTTCAGCGCCAGCGCGACCGGTGGATCAGCGAGCGCCAGGGTCGCCGGCACGCCGGGATCGATCTGCGGCCCGATGCGCAGCGCGCGCAGGCCCAGCGCCTGCACCACGGCGCCGGAGGTTTCGCCGCCCGCCACCACCAACCGCCGAACGCCGGCCTTCACCAAGCCGGCCGCCAGCGCCGCCATCGCATGCTCCACCAGGGCGCCGGCCTTGTCGCGGCCCAGTTTCGCCTGCGCCGACTTGACCTCCTCCGGCGGCGCGCTGGCATAGATCAGCACCGGTCCGGCCTGCAGCCCCTGCTGCGCCCAGGCGAGCGCATCGGAGACAACGGCGTCGCCGCGCTCTGCCAGTTGCAGCGGATCCAATTGCAGCGCCGGATGCGCCGCTTTCATCCTGGCGATCTGGCCCAGGGTCGCCTGCGAGCAACTGCCGGACAGGACGGCAGCCTTGCCGCCGGCCGCGGGCAGCGCCTCTTCCCCGCCGCGCTGCTGCAGCAGGCCAAGCCGCCGGAAATTCCCCGGCAGGCCCATGGCGGCGCCCGACCCGCCGCTGGCCAGCTTCAGCTCGGCGCACGCTTCGCCCAGCGCGCGCAGATTCTCATCTTCCAGCGAATCCACCACGGCATAGGCGACACCCTGCGCCTGCAATTTCGCAAGGGCCTTGGCGATCGCCTCGGCGCCCTGCTGCACGATGCGATAGGGCACCAGATCGACCTTCTCCCGCGTCTGCCGCCCCAGCACGCGCACCAGATTGGCGTCGGTCATGGGGGTGAGCGGGTGGTTGCGCATCGGCGAATCCGACAGCAATTGCGCGCCGACAAACAGATGCCCCTGATAGATGGTGCGGCCGTTCTCCGGAAAGGCCGGGCAGACCGGCATGATGCCGGCTTGCAATTCCGCCGCCAGCGCGTCGGCGACGGGGCCGATATTGCCCTCGTCGGTCGAATCGAACGTCGAGCAATATTTGAAGAAGATCTGCCTTGCGCCATGGCGCACCAGCCAGCGACAGGCGGCGACCGAATCCGCCACCGCGTCGCGCACCGGCGCGGTGCGCGACTTCAGCGCGACCACCACCGCCTCCGCATCGTCCGGCGGCGGTGTCTTTTCATCCGGCACGCCGATGATCTGGATGGTGCGCATGCCGTTGCGCACAAGCGTGCTGCCAAGGTCGGTCGCCCCGGTAAAATCATCGGCGATGCAGCCCAGCAACAAGCGTTGATTGGACGTCATCACCCGGCGGAGGCCACGCGCGCGACGGCGTAGGGCGGCAGCGTGAGCGCGCCGACCTTCTTCACCGCCTTGCCGCCTTTCCCGAGGAATCCGGCGTCGGTCGCGGCAACGAAGTTCGCCTCGTCGATCAGGTGCAGGGTCGCCTTGCCGTTGAAACCGGAGACTTTCACCTTCTGCTCCTCAGCCGTGAGGTTGGCGAGCCACAGCACCGGTCCCGCCTTGGCGCGATAGGCGAGCGCGGCCACCTTGCTGGGCGCGGCCGACTTGGTGCCCACCAGCTTGGCGCCGGATGCGCCGGCCAAGCCGGCGATCACCTGATAGACCGGGAACACCGGCGCACCGCCCGCCGCGTCGAAATGCGGCTGCGGGAAGCCGAGCTTGCGGTAGATCATGCCGACCGGGCCGGTCGCCGCCCCAAGCGTGATGGCGTTTAAACCACCGGCCGCGAAGGCCGAGATATAGGCCAGGTTCCACGCAGCGCCATAAAGGCCGCGCTGGCGCGGGTCCATGTCGGACAGACAGATGCGGTTGTTGCCGGAATTATCGGCGGTCGATGCGCCATAGGGATTGCGCCGCGCCGCGATGGAGCTGGGCCCGACCCAATAGCCCTTGCCGCCGATCAGCGCCCGCGTCGATTGGATGATGAAGGGCAGCGCCTCCAACGTCTCCATCACCGACACGTCGTCCGCCGCATGCACGATCGGGCAAGTCGTGTGGGTGACGAAATCCAGCAGCTCCGCCGGCGGGCGCTTGCGGTTCAACTCGGTGAAGAAGGAGAAGGTGCCGCCGCCCAGCTTTACGCCGGGAAAGGCGATGCGCGCCGCCTTGTAGATCTCTTCCAGGGTCGGACCGGCCGGACCCTTGCTGCCCGGCAGCACGCCTTTCAGATCGATGGCGGGCGACACGGCGATGGCGGCCGGTACCAGCCCGGCGCGCGTCACCGCCTGGGCGATCGGCGCCAGCTCCGCCGCCGGCGCCTGCCGTCCCGGCAGGATGATCTCCAGCGTTACGTCGGCGCCCGTCGCCTTGGCGAGGCGCTGATAGGTGACGAGGGTGTTGGGCAGCGACGGCTCGCGCCCGTCCGCCTCGCAGATCAGATGGCGCGGCGCGGCCTGCTTGATCAGCGCGGCGCTGGCCAGAGCATGCTCGGCTTCCGCCGCCGGCACGCCGATGCCGATCGCCGGCAAGGTGCCGGTCGGGCGGCCCAGCGCCACGTCGATGGGCTTCGCCTTGCCGCCAGCCTTCGGCTTCGGCAGCTTGCCCGAGAAGGTCAGCCGCACCGATTGCTTGAACTCGACGCCGCGCTGCAGCGTGTAGGGCCAGGGCTGCGCCAGCGGCCGCACATAGGTCTTGAAGGACGCATCCGACCAGTTGCGGTGATCCTCCATCTCGAACGTGTCGCCATCCATCCGGCAGGTGGCCAGGATGCCCGGCGCCACCTTGTGGGTCAGCGACCGGATATCGAGGATGGGCTGGATCGGGTTGACCACGGCCGGAAACTTGTCCTTCACCTTGCGGCCGTCGACATGCTCCACCTCCACCGGGTAGCCGGCCACGCCGGTCAGCGGGTGCAGCACGATGAAACCGGTGCGGTTGGTCTGGAAATCGCTCTCCGGCTTGGCCACGGCGCTGAACAGCAGGTCGCCATCCGCGCAGGTGATTTCCGCATGATAGGCGAGCGCCCGCTTGGCGTCGGCACAGCGCGCGTCATAGCTGACGCTGAAGCTGGTCTTGCCCTGCTTGACCTTGAGATTCTTGATCTCCGGGTTGAAGGTGCCCCAATTCTCATCCCGTACCAGGAAGGCGATGGCGCGCAGCACCTCGATCTCGCCCAGCTTGATGTAGCGCAGGGCCCCGTTATCGAGCACCGCGGAGACCGGCCCCGCGGTCAGGGTGCGGGTCTTCGGCTCCGGCACCTCGGTCCCGAACAGCTTGATGGCACGCTTAGGCTGCTTCACTGCCATGATCGTCGTCCCCCGTTCCCCCGGCCGTCACATCACCCGGTTGGTGTCCGGGTCGATCAGCACGGCGCGATTCATGTCCAGATCCAGGTCGACATGTTCACCCGGTTTCTGCACCGCATGCGAGTCCAATTCGGCGACCGTCGGCACCCCGCCCAGCGGGAAGGTGATATAGGCACGGGACCCGGTGGGCTGCACCAGTTCCACCGTCACGCCCACCCGCTGGTGACCCGGCCGGTCGCTGCCGTTGGCGCGGGTGACATATTGCGGGCGCAGGCCCAGGACCACCTGCTTGCCTTCGGAAAGGCCGTCGCGCGCCCGCGGCAGGGCCAGGTTCCCCTCCGGCAGCTTCACCGCCCAGCCGCCGCCACCGACCTGTGTGACCTGGGCCGGGATGAAGTTCATCTGCGGCGAGCCAAGGAAGCCGGCGACGAAGCGCGTCGCCGGCCGCTCGAACAGGTCCAGCGGCGTGCCGGCCTGTTCGATCTTGCCGTCCCTCAGCAGGACGATGCGATCGGCCAGAGTCATGGCCTCGATCTGGTCGTGAGTGACGTAGATCATGGTGGTGCCCAGCTCCTGGTGCAGGCGCTTGATCTCGCTGCGCATCTCGTCGCGCAACTGGGCGTCCAGGTTGGAGAGCGGCTCGTCGAACAAAAACAGGCGCGCATTGCGCACGATGGCGCGGCCGATGGCGACGCGCTGGCGCTGGCCGCCGGAGAGCTGGCGGGGCAGGCGGTCGAGCAATGGCGTGATGCCCAGCATGTCGGCGGCGCGCTTCACCCGCGTGTCGATCTCGCCCGCCGGCGTCTTGCGCGCGCGCAAGCCGAAGGCGATGTTCTCGAACACGTTCATGTAGGGATAGAGCGCGTAATTCTGGAACACCATGGCGATGTCTCGGTCGCGTGGGCGCACATAGTTCACGACCCTGCCGCCGATCTCGATGGTGCCGCCGTCGGGCGTCTCCAGCCCGGCGATGGTGCGCAACAGGGTCGACTTGCCGCAGCCGGAAGGGCCGACCAGCACGGTGAACTCGCCGGAGGCGACCTCCAAATCGATGCCGCGCACGGCCTGCACCCCGCCGTAGTGCTTCTGCAAGCCGGTGATTTTCAGATCCGACATGTCGCTAACCCTTTACCGCGCCCATGGAGATGCCGCGCACCAGATAGCGTTGCAGCGTCGCCACGGTGATGAAGACCGGAATGGTGCCGAGCACCGACATGGCGGCGATCTTGGCCCAGAAGTTCGACTGGCCGCCGAAATAATGCGTCACCTGCACCGTGTAGGTGATGACCTCCGTCCGCGTCAGCACCAGCGAGAACAGGAAGTCGTTCCAGGCGAAGATGAAGGTGAAGACCGCGGTGGCGAACAGGCCGGAGCGCACCATGGGGAAGACCACCTTCCACAGCACTTCCCAGCGCGTGCAGCCGTCGACCAGCGCGCTTTCCTCCAGCTCCAGCGGGATATCCTCGATATAGCCGCGCATCATCCAGATCACGTAAGGCAGGCTGAAGGCGGTGTAGAGGATGATCAGGCCGTGATACGAATCGACCCAGCCGAAGAAGACGTAGAGCAGGAAGATCGGGAACACGATGGCGATGGGCGGCATCATGCGCTGCGAGATGATCCACACCGCCAGGTTTTCGCCGCCGGTCTTGAAGCGCACGAGGCTATAGGCGCACATGGTGCCGAGCACCATGGCGATCACCGTGCTGACCCCCGCCAGCACCAGGCTATTCCACACCGTCACGGCGTCGCCATCCTTGAACAGCACGCCGAAATTCGCGAACTGGATGCTCTTCGGGTACCAGACCGGCGGGAAGGCGAAGATCTCGTCCGGCGTCTTCAGCGAGATGATGAACAGCCAATAGACCGGGAACACGAAGAACAAGGTGATGACGATCGCGATGAGATAACGCAACGCCAGTTGCGTGCCGGGGCGGCGGAAGAAGGGCGGCTGCACGGTGAGGTCGCTCATTTCGCCAGCCCCATGCGCCGGATCGCCCAGACCACGATCACGGTCAGGATGGCGATCACCAGGAAGGCGATCGCCGCCGTGTAGCTGGTCTCGAACTGCTGGAAGCCCTGGACGTAAGTGTAGATCGAGATGGTCTCGGTCTTGGTGCCCGGGCCGCCGGAGGTCAGCGCCCAGATCACGTCGAAGATGCGCACCAGGTCCAGGCCGCGGATCAGGATGGCGATGGCCATCACCGGCCAGATCGCCGGCAGCACGATCTTGAAAAAGGTGCGCCAATAGCCGGCGCCGTCGATCTCGGCCGCCTCGGTCAGCGATTTGTCGACGTTGGACAAAGCCGCCAGCAGGATCAGGAACATGAAGGGCGTCCACTGCCACACTTCGCAGATGAAGATGGCGGGATAGACGAGGTTCGGGCTGACGGTCCACAGCAGCGTCGTCGGCTCGCCGGCGAACCAGCCGATGATCTGGTTGATCGGGCCGTAGCGGTTGTCGAACATCAGGCGCCAGGTGGCGCCGGCGACGATCGGCGAGATGACGGTCGGCAGAACCAGCAGCGAGACGAAGATCTGCCGCCCCGGCATGCGCTCCAGGAACAATTGCGCCATCAGCAGGCCCAGCACCAGCTCCAGCGGCAGCGCGATCACGGTGATGATGCCGGTGTGGAGCAGCGCCTCCCACAGGCGCTTGTCCTTGAACAATTGCGCGTAATTGACCAGGCCGGCGAAGGAGGTGTCGACCTCCATCATGGTGATCTGCTGGAAGCTGACCACCAGCGAATAGATCAGCGGAAAGATGCCGACCAGCAGCAACAGTAAGATGGCCGGCGCGATCAGCCAGTATTTGAAGAAGCGGTCCGGCGGGACGCCAGCAAGCGCGACATTCGGAGGTGTCGGAACGCCGTTGGCATCAACCATCGCCGATGTCGCGCTTTGACTCATGAATGCATGTTCCCCTGTCTTCCGCCGTCACCCCTGCGACCGCGCCCGGTCCGACCTTTGCGGAGTCGAACCGGGCGTGTGCCGCGAGGTGTTGAGCGGTATGCCGCGCGCCTTATTGCGGATAGGCGCCGGACTTTGCTGCCCAAGCCTGATACACGGCCTTCTGCTTGTCGACCCCGATCTTCTCGGTGATCGCGTCCCATTCGGCGGCGGCGGCGTCGAGGATCGACTTGGCATCCTCGCCGCCCCAGAGCTTGCTGATCGCCTGGCGCAGGACCTCTTCATACTTGTCGGTCTGCAACAGGGAGAGATCGAGCAGGCCGGTCTTGGCGCCCTCGCCCAGGACCGCCAAGTACTCCTTCGCCTCCGGCCAGCGCGACTGGTATTCCGCGCTAACGAACTGCGAATCGCGGAACGGGTCGCGCAGGGCGTAGGGCAACTGCACGCGCTGCATGCTCACCTCTTCGCTGTTCAGCCATTGGATGAACAGGTAGGCGGCTTCCTTGTTCTTGCTGGTCGAGGCGACCGACAAGGCGAAGCCGGCGGCGAGCTGCGGGTGGCCTCCCGGCGGCAGGGCATAGCCGACCTTGCCGGCGATGGTGGATTTCGGCACCCAGCTCAGGACTTCCTGATCGGTGCCGTAGCCCGCCGCCCAGCGGCCGTACGGCGGCCAGGAGATGGTCATCGCCGTCTGGCCCTGCAGGAACGCGGCGAGGTTCTCGACGAAGCCGAACTGCTCGACTCCCGGCGGCATGAACTTGTTCTCGTTGCGCATGCCTTCCAGCACCTTGACACCGATGTCGCTGTTGATCGTCGCCTTCATGGTGTCGGCATCGAAGAACTTGCCGCCTTCGTTACGGAAGCGCTCCTGGAACATGAACATGCCGTAGGGCGGCTGGCGGAAGAAGGCCGCGCCATAGGTGTTCGGCGCCAGCTTGTCGGTCAGGAACTGGCCGACCTCGTCGAACTCGGCCCAGGTTTTCGGCACGGTCAGGTCGCGGCCGGCCTTGGCCTTGAACTCTTCCTTCAGCTTCGGATCGTCGAAGATGTCCTTGCGGTAGTACATCACGAAGACGTCGCCATCGTCCGGGAAGCCGTAGATCTTGTCGCCGACCTTCATC
>DASZQC010000263.1:0-17256 GCA_035549815.1 Dongiaceae bacterium | reverse complement strand
AAGCCGGTTACGCCGTCGTCGAGACCTTGACCTTTTAGCGCGTCCGGTCGCGGCAGAAAGCGATGGCGAGGTCGAGCTTGCCGGCCGTTTCGGGCTTCGCCTGGCCGAGGCCGAGATCGGCCAGCCCCTGCGGGCCGAGGCGCTTGGCCACCTCTTCCGCCACGCAGTCGCAATAAGCGAGCGCCTTCCGCTCGCTCTCCGCGTCGAGCGGCAAGGCGCCCTGGCGCTGGCCCTGCATGCAGCTCTGCTGGAAGGCGTTCAACGGCACCTGCGCCGGCTCATGCCGCAGGAACAGCCACAACCCGCCGAGGATGAGGGCCGCGAGGACGATGGCGCCGATGAGGGTGTGGCGGAGATTCATATGTCAGTGTTCTGTTTTTCGTCATCACGGGGCGAAGACCCGGTGATCCAAGTTAGCATTGCGACCGCACCGTCGAAACTTGGATTGCCGGGTCAGGCCCGGCAACGACGATCGAGAGAACGGAACCCTAGGGCGTCTCCGGGCGGCATCCCTCGTTGACGGCGAGCACCTTTGCGGCGAGCACCTTTGCATCGATTGCCGGCGTACTTTGCTCCCGATCGAGGACAGCCAGTTCCTCCGGCGAGAGCTGGCGGCTGATCTCGCGGGCGAAGCAAGCGCAATAGGCCAGCATGCGCCCTTCAAACGCCTCCCACGTGTCGCCTTCCCGCAATCGGATATAGGCGGCGCTTAGAACTCTTCGTTGCTGTTCAACGCATTTGCGCTCACGCGCGCTCTGCGTGTGGGGCATCTGGCCCAGGAACAACCAGAGACCACCGAGGATGACAGTCGCCAGGATGATCGTATTGAACAGCGTACGGCGGCGGCGGAGATTCATCGGCACAGCCATTTTCGCTCGTCGTCCCGCCTGCACCAGCCCCCCTCCTCCGTCGCACGAGCCAGCGCGTCGGTTCACCGCCCTTGCGGCGGCTCAATGGATCCTGGCGCAAAGCCGGGATGACGGATGAGTGTATGGCATGGGCGGCGCGATGTGGTCGAGCATCATGCAACCCTTGCCACATTTGCCGCACCGGCCTAGCTTGCCGGCCTGTCTGCAAGACCCATATGAGCCTTCATGCCAAAGCAATCGGCCGACCAACTGCAAATCCTCGAAGACCTGCTGAAACGCGCCAAGGCCAAGGGCGCGGAAGCGGCGGATGCGCTGATCGCGCGTAACGCATCGCTGGACGTCGCCCAGCGCCTGGGAAAAAGGGAGAAGCTGGAACGCTCCGAGGCGCAGGATCTGGGCTTGCGCGTCTTCATCGGCAAGCGCCAAGCCATCGTCTCCACCAGCGACCTCGCGCCCAAGACCCTGGAAGAGCTGGCCGAGCGCGCCGTCGCCATGGCGCGCGTGGTGCCGGAGGACGAATTCTGCGGCCTGGCGGAGCCGGAATTGCTCTGCCGGACGCCGGCCGAGATCGAGAACGAGGACAAGACCGAGCCCGACGAGGCGCGCCTCTCCGAGATGATCGCGCGCGCCGAAGATGCCGCGCGCAGCGTGAAGGGCGTCACCAATTCCGAGGGCGCCGAGGCCGGCTGGGGCCGCGTCGAGATCGCGCTGGCTGCCAGCAACGGCTTCCGCGGCCGCTATGGCGGCACGCGCTGGGGCATCAGCGTTTCCGTGCTGGCCGGCGAAGGCACCGGCATGGAGCGCGACTACGATTATTCCAGCGCGGTGTTCGGGTCCGACCTCGACGACCCGGAAAGGCTCGGCAAATCCGCCGGCGAGCGCGCGGTGAAGCGCCTTAACCCGCGCAAGGCATCGACCGCCAGATTGCCGATCATCTTCGACCCGCGGGTCTCCGGCGGGCTGGTCGGGCATTTCGCCGGCGCCATCAACGGCGCCGGGATCGCCCGCGGCACCTCGTTCCTGAAAGACAAGATGGGCCAGCAGGTTTTCGCCAAGGGCATCCGGATTGTCGACGACCCGCACCGCCCGCGCGGCCTGCGCTCCAAGCCGTTCGATGCCGAGGGTGTGGCCAACAAGAAGCGCGCGCTGATCGAGGATGGCGTGCTGACCACCTGGCTGCTGGATTGCCGCTCGGCACGGCAGTTGGGCCTCACCACCACCGGTCATGCCTCGCGCGGCACCTCCGGCCCGCCCTCGCCGTCCGCCGCCAACCTGTTCCTGGAGGCCGGCAGCAAGAGCCCAAAGGAGCTGATGGCGGACATCAGCCAAGGTTTCTATGTGACCGAGCTGATCGGCCATGGCGTCAACGGGGTCACCGGCGATTACAGCCGGGGCGCCGCCGGCTATTGGATCGAGAAAGGCGAACTGACCTATCCGGTCTCCGAGGTCACCATTGCCGGCAACCTGAAAGACATGTTCCTGCATCTGACTCCGGCCAGCGACCTGAAATTCCGCTATGGCACGGATGCGCCGACGGTGCGGATCGACGGCATGACCCTGGCAGGGGCATGACCTTGGCGGGCGTGCAAGGCCGCACCATATTGGGCAGGCGACAGTAAATCGGCGGCAATATTGGACGTAGGGGCAATTTACGCCCGCGCGCCTTTAGTGATCTCGTTCACAGCATGCCGATGCAGGCCGCGCCCGGCGTCACCATCTTGTGAACCAGGAGCGCAACTGAATTTTCGCCTGATTCGTTCTCTTTGATGAGAATGATCGAGAGGTGAGCCATGAATAGACGTCTTCAGCTCTGGCTGGGTGTCAGCGTCTGCGCCCTGCTCGGCGTGACCGCCCTTCCGGCGGCGACCTTTGCAGGGCCCAATGGCGGGCAGCAGGGCAATTCCCATGACATCGACCCCAATGGCGGCTTCCAGAACGAATGCGGCGAGGCCGGCGGTTGCGCCGAGGCGGGCGAGAGCTTCGAATCAACCACGCCGGATGAATTGGGCGAGGATGGCCATTACGTGCCACCGGGGACGGCCCAGCCCCGCAGTCATGGTCACGGCCTCAGCGACGGCGATTCGGTCAGCGGCCGTGTCGGCGGTGGCGGCAGCCTCGGTGGAAGCAGCGGCGGCCTGGGCGACTAGCATCGTTGCCTGACCTTTCGCGCGCAATCGACGGTCCCTCGCCGCGCGCGTTCCATTCATCCCATCTGCCATCTGACTTGCGCCGCTTGCGATTGCAAATGACTTGCATTTGCGCTAAGCAATCCCCCGCTGCGAACGAACATGCTGTGGGAGGCAGGGATGGATACCCGCATGAAAGCGTTGCTGGGCGTCAGCGCCCTGGCGTTGTTGAGCGGCGCCGCGCCATTGATGCCGGCGGTGGTCGCGCCGATGGCCGAGGCGTTCGGCCTGACGGCGAACCCGCTGATCGCCAATGCCGAGGCGCAGGAATCCGGCGAAGGCGAGGGCGAAGGCACGACCCCGGAATGCACCACCGACGGTGAAGGTGAAGGCGAGGAAGGCGGTAGCGCCGACTGCGCTCCGCCGGAAGGCGAAAGTGGCGAAGGAGAGGGCGAAGGCGAAGGCTGATCGCCGCATATCGGTACGAAATTTGGAAGGGCCCGCCTGAAGGGCGGCCCTTCCGCGATCGAACTCCGGCCACCGGTTACCTGCGCGTCACGGATTGGACGGTCGCGCGGGCACCGTTTTGAAACAGCGACGCGAGATGGGCCATGAGTTGCGCGCGAAAGGACTCGTTCCGCGCCAAGTCATCGCCGAAAATCTCGGTCATGCCCAACAGCCCGTCGATCAGACGCGCGGGGGACTGGCCGGCCGCATCCGATATACTTCGCAAACGCGCCGCCAACGGGTCTCTGACGTCGATCTGGCGTCCGTGCTCATCCACGCCCGTCACATAGCGCATCCAGGCGGCCACGCCGAGCGTCGCGCGAACCACCGGAAGTTCCCGCGCGAGGCGATCCCTGATGGTGCCAAGCAGTCGTTGCGGCAGCTTCTGGCTTCCGTCCATGGCAATCTGCCAGGTACGGTGGCGCAGGGCAGGATTGCCGAACCTTTCGAGCAGCGCATCGCGATAGCCGGCCAGATCGTAGACACCTGCCGGTAAGGTCTCCATGACCTCCGCGGTCATGAAATCGTGGATCAGCGATCGAATGGCGGGATCGGCGATCGCCTCGCTGACAAAGGCATAGCCGCTGAGATATCCCAGATAGGCGATGGTGGAATGGCTGCCGTTTAGCATGCGCAGCTTCATCAGCTCGAACGGCCGCACATCGTCGACGAGTTGCGCGCCCGCGATCTCCAAGGGCGGCCGGCCAGTCGGGAAACGATCCTCGATGACCCACTGGCTGAAGGGCTCGGTGACGACCGGCCAGGCATCGCGGACGCCCACCGTCTTGAACACAAAATCGCGGTCGTCATCGGTCGTCGCCGGAACGATGCGGTCGACCATGGTCGATGGAAAGGCCACGTCCCGCGCGATGTGGTCGGCCAGCACTGGGTCGCGCAGCGCGGCGAATCCGGCCACGACGCGGGCCGTCGTTTCCCCATTGGCCGGCAGATTGTCGCAGCACAGCACGGTGAAAGGGGCGATACCCGCCGAGCGGCGCAGTTCCAGTGCCCGAACGAGCAATCCGGGCGCGCTGATCGGCGTAGCCAGCGCCGCCAAATCATGCACGACATCCGGGTGTTGTGGATCGAGCGCGCCGGTGGCCGGATCGTGGCAATAACCCTTCTCGGTCACGGTGAGAGAGACAATGCGGATGCGCGGATCAGCCATCGCGGCGATCAACGCCGCCCGCTGGGTGGTCGCGTCCATCACGTCAAGAACGGAGCCGATAACACGGACCGACGTGCCTGCCCCGCTGCGCTCGACGAGGGAATACAGGAAGTCCTGCGGCGCCAATGCGTCCCTGGTATCGGACCGGCGCAGGGAGGCGCCGATGATGCCCCAGGAGGGGTCGAGATGAAGGATCGAATCCACATAGGCCGCGACATGCGCCCGGTGGAAGGCGCCGACGCCCAGATGCACGATGCCCGGCGTGACCTTCGTCCTGTCATAGGGCAGTCGCGCCGCGGCGCTGTCCGGATTGAGCCGCAAGCCGGTTTCGCTGCTAGTCAATTTCAACGAGTGCCTTGATCAAGCCGGCTTTCTGTGTGGCCCAGACCGGAATGTCCCGTATCGCATCACTCAGGCTGGTGCGATGCGTGATCAGGCGGCCAATGGGAATCCGGCCGCCGCGGATCGCCTCAATGACACGTTCGAAGTCGGCATTGGTGGCGTTGCGGCTGCCCAGCAATGTCATTTCTCTGCGGTGAAAGTCCGGATCCATGAAGGTGATCGCATCCTTGATCACGCTGACGAGCACATATCGCCCGCCATGGGCAACGAATTCGAACCCTGCCTCCATCGCGGCGCGGCTGCCGGTCGCGTCAAAGACGACGTCGAACCCATCCCCCTTGGTGAACGCCGTCACCGCTTGTGCGGGGTCACCGTCGACCTGGAGCGCGCTCGCCCCCGCGATCGATTGCGCGGCGGCCATGCGTTCCGGCTCGCGATCGAGTACAGCGACATCTGCGCCCGAGAGCCGAGCAAACAGAGCGACGCCAAGGCCGATCGGCCCCGCGCCCACGACCAGAACCCTGTCGGCACCTGTCACCGCGCCACGCCGGACGGCATGGGCGCCGATGGCGAGGAATTCGACGGCGGCACATTCGTCCGCACCCAGGCCCCGGGCATGAAGGACGTTGCCCACCGGCACGGACAACAACCCGGCCAGCCCCCCGTCCTGGTGGACGCCCAGCACCGATATCGTCATGCAGCAATTCGGCTTGCCGGCGCGACATGCAACGCACTTGCCGCAGGAGAGATAGGGATTGATCACGCAGACCTCTCCGGCCAAGAGCCCCGAGGCCTCGGGTGCTTCGACCACTTCCACGGCCAGCTCATGGCCCATCACCCGCGGATACTGCAGGAACGGGTGCTTGCCCTGGAAAATATGGAAGTCCGTACCGCAAACCCCGACGCGACGCGGCCGAACCAACGCGCGAGCAGGATCCGCCGCTGGACCTGGACGCCGCACCAGTTGCAGCTTGCCCGGTTCGGAACAGACAAGAGCGTCTATCTGCTGCACACCATCACCCCGACGATCCGTCAATTGCATCTTCACGCTACTTCGCGCATCGAGGACCGGCAAGACGCCGGCCCTCGGTCCGCGACATCAGAAGTTCGCCATATTGTCCTTGGTCACCAGCGCGGCGCCGGAGTCGATCAGCGATTCGACCTTTTCGCCTCGAATGGCTTTGACCAGGGCATCGACGCCGAGCTCCGCCATCTTGGCCGGAAACTGCGCCACGGTCGCATCTTCGATGCCCGCTTCGAGCGCTTCTTTCTCGCCGCAGCAGAAATCGAAGCCCGCCAGGACGATCTTGTCGCCGGCGATGCCGGCATTCTTGATCGCCTGGGCCGCCCCCGCGGCCGGCGGGCCGCAGGCCGCGAAGATCGCCTTCAGCTCGGGATTCTTCGTCAGCAGGTCTTCGGCAACGCTGATCCCCAGTTCTTCGGTGCAGTTGGTGGCGCCTTTACCGACGATCTCGACGTCGACGCCCTTCAACCCCTCGAGCATGCCGTTGACCCGATCATCGAGCGAGGGCACGCCCGGCACGCCTTCCAGGATGCCCAGCGTGTCACCATCCTTGAGCACCGTCTTCAGGTATTCGCCGGCGATCTTGCCGGCATTGTAGTTGTCGGTGGTCGCCAGTGCCGTGCGGCCGTTCCAGTCAGGAATGTTGTTGTCCATGAGGACAACCTTCACGCCCGCCGCGATGGCCTTGTCGAGGGCCGGAGCCACGGTCGGATCCACCGGCGTCAGGGCGATGCCCTGCACGCCCTTGGTGACCATGGATTCGATGAGGGCGATCTGCCCCTCGATGTCGGTGGCGGAGGTGCCTTGGCCGTAGATGATCTCCACCCCGGGATGCGCCGCGGCATAGGCCTTGGCGGCATCCTCCATCGTGGCGAAGAACGGAACCGGGAACTTGGTGATAAAGCCGATCTTCACCCCGTCTTCGGCCAGGGCGGTTCCGGCACTCGCGATCGCAAGCGCCAGCCCTCCCAGCAGAATTCTAAGTTTCATGACACTTTCCTCCCTTTCGGATCGGTCCGGAGTGGACCGGTCCCTTGCATCGCCGCCTCTGCGGACGGCGAATCCCTTCAGGCTTCGGCCCCAACGATCATCGAGACCATCTCCTGTTGATTGGCGCGGCTCGGCTTCAGCTCGCCCACTTTGCGTCCCTGGCGCAGCACGATGGCGCGATCGGCAAGCTCGACCACATGCTCCATGTTGTGCGTGATGAGGATCACCGCGTTACCTTCCGCGCGCAGTTGCGCGACCAGATCGAGAACCTTGCGGGATTCGCGCACGCCGAGCGCCGCCGTCGGCTCGTCGAGGATCACGACCCTCCGCGCGAAGACCGTCGCGCGCGCGACAGCGATCGCCTGACGCTGGCCACCCGACATCAGCGCCACCGGAGCATCGAACTTCGGCAGCTTGACCTTGAGGCGGTCGAGTACCGCAGCCGCCTCACGCTCCATGGCGCGGCCGCGAAGCAAACGGAGACCCTGCGGCAACCAGGAGGGGAAGCCGATCTCCCGGCCGCAATAGAAATTCTGCGCCGGCGTCAAATTGTCGAACAGCGCGAGATCCTGGTAGACCGTCTCGATTCCTGCGCGGCGCGCGGCGGCCGGTGAAGGGAGCGACACCGCCGTGCCATCCAGCAGAATCTCACCTTCATCGAGATCGTGCACGCCGCTGATGCATTTCACGAGTGTCGACTTGCCGGCGCCATTGTCTCCCAGCAGCGCCAGCACCTCGCCGCCAAAGGCCTCCAGGCTGACATTCTTCAGCGCGTGCACCGCGCCGAAGCGTTTCTGGGCGTTGCGAACAGCCAGGATGGGGCGGGCAGCGGTGTTCATTGCGCCCTCGCCGCCTGCAGGACCCGGGCGCGCGCCTCCAGGCGATTGCGCAATACGTCCGCCTCGACCGCGACGACGATGATGAGGCCGATGGCGATCATCTGGAAGAAAACGTCGACGCCGAGCAGGTTCAGCGCGTTGCGAATGACGCCGATCATCACCGCCCCGACCAGGGCGTGCCCGATATGACCCCGCCCGCCGAGGAAACTGGCGCCGCCGATGATCACTGCCGCAATGGTGTCGAGTTCGAGCAGATTGCCATAGAGGGGCGAACCCGCCTCGGTGCGCCCCGCCAGGACCACGGCGCCGATGCCGGCGCAAAGGCCGGAGATGATGTAGGTCGAGATCAGCACCCACTTGACCGGGATGCCCATGCGCAACGCGGCCTCGGGCTGGCCGCCGACGGCGTAGATCCACCGGCCCCACACCATGGACTTGGCCATGACCAAGACGAGCAGCGCGACGCCGAGGACGATGAAGAAAGAATTCGGCAGGCCGAAAGTGGAGGCTCCTCCGATCGCCGCGATGGCCGGCGGCATGCCGCGCATGGTGGTGTGCCCGACGGCGAATTCGAGGGCGAGGCCCCGACAGATACTGAGCGTCGCCAGCGTGATGATAAAGGGATGCGGCAGGCGTCCGAAGACATAGGCCATGCCATTGACCGCGCCGACGGCGGCGCCGGACAGGATCATCGCCAGCATCACCAGGGGCGCCGAGTCCACCTGGCGGAAGACAAGACCGCCGATGACGGTGGCCAGCGCGAGGTTCGCGCCGACCGACAGGTCAATGCCGCGCGTGAGAATCACCAGATGCTGGCCGATCGCCACAATCGCGATGACAGCCGTCTGGGCGACGATGTTGCCGAGGTTGCCGGGCTTCAGGAAATCGGGAGTCAGCAGGCTGATGATCGCGGCAAGGACGACCAGGATCAGCAACGGCCCGATGCTGAGGAGGCGCAGACCGATCGAAACCAGGGCTGCGCCACGTGGCGTCTGATCGGCCGCGACCGTGCCGGATACGCTCTTCCCCTGATCGCCCACGACATCCACCAAGGTGGTCCCATCCCTGCGTTTATGTTTTTTATAGAGAAAACGCACATCGCATCGGCTGGTCAATTTGTTTTTTATGGATTAAAATGCCACTTTGCCGAGGTATATTCCTCCCATGAAAACCGATGCCGTGTTCAAGCGCGCGTTCAACGAGGCCCTGGACCTGATCTCCGGCCTCGCAGGGGGCGATGCGCTGCCTTCCGAGAACCGGCTGAGCGCGCAGCTTCGGGTCAGCCGCACGACCGTTCGCAAGATCCTGTCGGAATTGAATGCGCGCGGAATCGTGACCGGCGCCGGCCGCGAACGCTATGTCGGCGCAGGCTCGGCGATCGAGCGGTTTCCGGAGGCCGAAACCGTTCCCATGTCGGAGCAGGTCGAGCAGCGTTTCCTGGAGTGGATGCTGCGCGACAACGCGAGTCCGGGAACCAGCATCAACGAACTCGACTTGGGGCGACGCTTCGGCGTGGCGACAACCGGGATTCGCGAATTCCTGAACCGTTTCCAGCGCTTTGGCCTGATCGAGAAACGGCCCAATGCCGGCTGGATTTTCAAGGGATTCACGCCGAGCTTTGCGCTCGACTTGTTCGAGATACGCGAGATGTTCGAGCTGCGCTCGGCACTGTCCTTCGCCAGGCTACCGGCCAACTCACCGCTTTGGCAGAAGCTCGCGGCCCTTCGGGAGCAGCACGTTGCGTTGCTGCAGGACATCGAGCAGCGCTATCATGATTTTTCCGACATCGACAGCAGATTGCATCGCCTGATCAATTCCGCCGCTCCCAATCGATTCATCGACGATTTCTTCGACATTATCACCCTGATCTTCCACTATCACTACCAGTGGAACAAACAGGATGAGCGTCAACGCAACGAAGTCGCGATCCGCGAGCACCTCACCTATATCGACGCATTGCTCGGCCGCAACAGCTCCATCGTTGAGTTGGCCTGTCGCGCGCATCTCGCTTCGGCAAAGGAAACCCTGATGCGCGCCTCGTCGGGGAAGAACACGGCGGCGCTGCACTAGATGCGGAGCCTCAACATCGGCGCGCCGAGGCCCGAGTCATAAAACGGACATGCGTCTGTCATATGGCCGTTGCGGCTTTCCCGTAGTGACTGCATCGCACGAGCGGGGGACTCGGCGCGCGAGGCAACGATCGGGATGCGGGAGCGATGCAGGCGACGGCGACGTCGAATCACTATCGGACCATTTTCATCTCCGACGTTCATTTGGGTACGCGCGGCTGCAAGGCCGACTTCCTGCTCGATTTCTTCAAGCACAATGACGCCGACGAAATCTACTTGATCGGCGACATCATCGATTGCTGGCGGCTGCGGCGGAGCTGGTTCTGGGCGCAGAGCCACAATGACGTGGTGCAGAAGCTGCTGCGCAAGGCGCGCAAAGGCACGCGGGTAGTGTTCGTCCCCGGCAATCACGACGAACCCTTGCGCGACTATGACGGGCTCAATTTCGGCGATGTGCTGATCGCCAACGAGGCAATCCACACCACCGCCGACGGCCGCAAGCTGCTGGTCGTGCATGGCGACGGGTTCGACGGGGTGATGAAATACGCGCCGTGGCTCGCCAAGGTCGGCGACCATGCCTATGCCTGGTGCCTGCACATCAACCACTGGTACAACCGCATCCGCGTCGCCCTCGGCTACCCGTACTGGTCGCTCTCCGCGTACCTGAAGACGCGGGTCAAGGACGCGGTGAAGTTCATCAGCGATTTCGAAGAGGCGATGGCGGCGGAAGCCAAGCGCCGCGGCCTGGATGGCGTGGTCTGCGGCCACATCCACAAGGCCGAAATCCGCACCATCGACGGCATCCTCTATTGCAACGACGGCGACTGGGTCGAGAGCTGCACCGCCCTGGTGGAGCATCGCGACGGGCGCCTGGAGATCATCGAATGGGCGACAGCGCGCAAGTTCTCGATGCTCGCCCCCACCACACTCAGCGCAACGGCAGCGGAGTAAGCATGCGCCTGGCCCTGGTGACCGACGCCTGGCCGCCACAGGTCAACGGCGTCGTTCGCACCCTGCAACGCACTAAAGCGGAGCTGGAATCGCTCGGTCATGAGATCAACGTGATCTCGCCGGATCAGTTCATCACCATCCCCTGCCCCACTTATCCGGAGATCCGCCTCTCCGTCCTGCCGCGCCGCGCCTTGTGGAAGCGGCTGGAATCGCTGATGCCGACGGCGATCCATATCGCCACCGAAGGACCGCTGGGCCAGGCGGCGCGCGCTTACTGCCTGAAGCGCAAGCTGCCTTTCACCACCGCCTATCACACGCGCTTCCCGGAAGATGTCGCGGCACGGTTTTCGGTGCCGCTCAGTTGGACCTATGCGATGATGCGGCGCTTCCACGCGCCGGCCTCGCGGGTGATGGTGGCGACGCCGTCGATCGAAGCCGATCTGAAGGCGCGCGGCTTCACCAATATTGCGCGCTGGTCACGCGGTGTCGATCTGGAGCTGTTCCGCCCCGACGCGCCGGCGCCGCTGGACCTGCCGCGGCCGATCCACCTCTATGTCGGGCGCGTCGCCATCGAGAAGAACATCGCCGCCTTCCTCGGCCTGCCGCTCGGCGGATCGAAGGTGGTGATCGGCGACGGGCCGCAATTGCCGGCGCTGAAGACCCGCCACCCCAAGGCGCATTTCCTGGGCGCCAAGTTCGGCGAGGATCTGGCGCGCCATGTGGCGGCGGCCGATGTGTTCGTGTTCCCGAGCCTGACCGACACGTTCGGGCTGGTGATGCTGGAGGCCATGGCCTGCGGCCTGCCGGTCGCGGCCTTTCCGGTGCCCGGCCCCAAGGACGTGGTGCGTGAAGGCGAAGTGGGGGCGCTCGACTGGGATCTGGGCAAGGCGATCGAGCGGGCCCTGCAATTGCCGCGCGAGGCCTGCCGCGCCTATGCCGGACAGTTCTCCTGGGAGGCTGCCACGCGGCAATTCCTTGCCAACCTGGCGCCCTTTCCGACCTAAGCCCTTGCATAAGGCATCCATTCGCGGGCACTAAGGCGGCGGGGAAACGCAGCCACGAGGTGCCAGGGTATGGAAGATTCCGCGACCGGACACGTTCTGTTCGGCCTTGATCCGCTTTGGACCTCTACCGCCCTGCTGATCGCCACCTATGCGGCGATCATGTCCGAAAAGCTCAACCGCGCCATCGTCGCGCTGCTCGGCGCCGGGCTGATGATCACGTTGGGCCTGGTCACCCAGGAGCAGGCGGTCGAAGGCGTCGATTTCAACACGCTGGCGCTGCTGACGGGCATGATGCTGATCGTCGCCATCGCGCGGCGTTCCGGCATTTTCCAGTATGTCGCCATCATCTCCGCCAAGGCGGCGCGGGCCAACCCGGCCGGCATCCTGGTCATGCTGGGCGTCGTCACCGCGCTGCTGTCCGCGCTGCTCGACAACGTCACCACCGTGCTGCTGATCGCGCCGGTGACTTTGGTGATCTGCCGCGAACTGGAGGTGAAGGCCTATCCCTTCCTGTTCGCGGAGATACTGGCCAGCAATATCGGCGGCACGGCGACTTTGATCGGCGATCCGCCCAATATCATCATTGGTTCCGCCGCTGGCCTCACCTTCATGGATTTCGTCTATGCCCTGGCGCCAGCGGTGGTCGTCATCCTGGCCGTCAATTGCGTGGCTATCCACCTGATCTGGGGCCGGCACATGACCGCTACGGCGGCCGCGAGGGCCAAGGTGATGTCGCTGGACCATCGCAGCGCGATTACCGACCGGCCGCTGATGTGGAAGTCGGTGGCGACGATCACGCTGGTCATCCTCGGCTTCGTCGCAGCGCATTCCCTCGGCATGGAGGCCGGTACCATCGCCTTGTTCGGCGCCGCCATCCTGCTGCTGCTCGACAATCTCGGCCGCAAGGTGGAAGAGCAGCATCACCGGCTGATCGAGAGCTTCAACGAGGTGGAGTGGATCACCATCTTCTTCTTCGTCGGCCTGTTTATCGTGGTGGCGGGCGTGGAGCATGCCGGCCTCTTGAAGATGCTGGCCGACTGGCTGGTGTCCCTCACCCAGGGCAACCTGACCCTGATGGGCTTTTCCATCCTCTGGGTGTCCGCCATCCTGTCGGCGATCATCGACAACATCCCCTTCGTCGCCACCATGATCCCGGTCATCAAGAACATGGCGTCGACCTTCGGCGGGGATCAGGCATTACTGCCGCTGTGGTGGTCGTTGTCGCTGGGCGCCTGCCTGGGCGGCAATGGAACCCTGATCGGCGCGTCGGCCAATCTGACCGTCGCCGGGATCGGCGAGCGCGCCGGTGTGCCGTTCCGGTTCCTCGAATTCGCCAAGGTGGCGTTCCCGCTGATGCTGATCTCCATCGTGATAAGCCACATCTATCTGGCATGGCGGTTCCTATGAGCCGCCGTTTGTGGCACACTCCACTCCTAATCGGGGCATGACCAGAGGGAACGCCGCATAGGATGACGGATGAGTCCATCCCCGCCGATTTGCGGGAATTCATCCTGAGATACATCGATTCTGTGGCTCACCTTGAGGCGCTGCTGCTGCTGCGCGCCAACGCGGACACGCATTGGGACACGGCCACCGTCGCGCGGCGACTCTATACGACCGAGCAGCAGGCCACCGAGGTGCTGACCCAGCTCTGCGCGGATGGTCTGGTAACCTGTGAGAACGAGCGCTTCCGTTATGGAACCCAGTCGGCGGAAAATCTCGCACTGATCGAGCGGCTGGCGGAGTCTTATGCCAAGCAACTGATTCCCATCACCAATATGATCCACGGCAAGCCGCGCCGCATCCGGCAATTCGCCGACGCCTTCAAATTCCGAAAGGGACGCTAAGGATGGCAGCCCTCATCTACCTGTTATGCGCGGCGACGGCCATGATCTGCACGATCCTGCTGATCCGCGCCTATCTGCGCAGCCGCTATCGGCTGCTGCTGTGGAGCGGGCTGTGTTTCGCCGGCCTGTCGCTGAACAACTTTCTCCTGATTCTCGACAAGATGGTGATCGAGATGGACCTGTCGCTGTGGCGGGTCTCGGTCGCCCTGGTGGCAATGTCGGTCCTGCTCTACGGACTGGTGTGGGATGCCGAATGATGGATGACCTAGGCCTGATCCTGGCGGGCGCCGTGACCATGGCGTCCTGCGTCGCGGCGTTGTTCTTCCTGCGCTTCTGGCGGCAGACGCGGGATGGCTTCTTCCTGTATTTCGCCGCCGCTTTCGCGCTCGATGCGGCGACCCGTTTCGTCCTGACCGTCGGCGACTTGTCCGAAGAGACCGAGCCGTTGGTCTATCTGGCGCGGCTGATCACCTTCTGCCTGATCATCGTCGCCATCGTGCGCAAGAACCGGCCCAACCGGGGCGCCTGACGATCCGCTTCTTGGGGGAGAACATGGTGCAGAGCGCGTGGAAACTGCCCATCCGCCTGGTGCCGCGCAGGGGCCAGCAGATCGGCATGCTGATCTTTTCCCTCGTTTTCGGCGGCTTCGCGGTTTTCTGGATGGCGGGCGCGGCCGGCATCCTCGACATGGACAACATGACGATCAACTGGCCGCAATCGGGCGATTGGGGCAGCTACCTGTTCGCGCTGTTCGGCCTGCCCTTCCTCGCCATCGGCGGCGGCGGCGCGGTGGTGGCGCTGATGAAGATGCGGCGCAACAGCCCGCATTTCCATCTGCAGATTCACGGCGAAGGGCTGGTGATCAAGTCGCTGTTCAAGCTGCGGCGCTACGATTGGTCGAAGCTGCCGGCCTTCGAGACCGTCCGGGTCGAGCGCAAGACCAAGAACGGCACGCGCGTCTCGTACTACACGGTGGCGTCGGAAAACACGCTTGCCCCGCCCGATGCGCCGCGCAGCGCCAGCTATAGTCGCGAAGTCGTGCGCATCATGGCCGACGAATATGGCGCCAAGAACGGCAAGGACGATGCCGACGCGCTGACCGCCTGGTTCAACCAGTTGCGCGACCAGGCGCGCGACGGACGCCTCGGCCCGAACGAGGTGGTGAACGTGCCGGAGCCGTTCCAGGCGACGGCCATCAGCGTCACCGAGACGCCGCGCGGTCCTCTCGCCGGCCGCTCCGCGCCGGTGATCCAGGCCGGCGCCCGCACGCAACGACCGCCAACCGTGGATCGCGGCTAGCTATTTCCCAAGGTAAGCCGCTAAGGCGCCGGCGGCGTCCAGCCCCGAGATGATCGCCGCGTCGAACCAGCCAGCCCCTTCGCGCGCGATGTCGGATGAGGCGAAGGCCAGAGGGCCGGTCATGTGCCAGGTCTCCGGCGCGAGGGCCGTTTCCGCGCCCAGCATCGGGCCGATCCAGGTGCCGCGCGAGAAGGGATCGGCGACCCAATCGTGCCAGTCATAGGCGAGCAATGTCGCCTCCGGGAACAAGCGCGCGACCTCTTCGGCGATCGCCCCGGCCACCGAGGGATCGAAGGTCGCGGCAAGGCCGAAGCCGACGATCAAGCTGGCGCCATCCGCCGACTGCCGTTCGGAGAAGGCCCATTCCAGGCCGCCGCCTTTCGCGGTGTCACGCCCGCCCGTCGCCAAGATACCGACCGGCACGCCGGTGACCTTGGCCCAGATCTTCACCGAGGCGCCGAGATGGCCGGTGGCGACGGCCTGCGACTGCACGTCCGGCAGCGGCGGGTCGAAATTGACGGCGCGCAGCGGATTGATGCCCGTCGCCAGCAAGGCGGCGCGGCCGTTCCAGCGCCGGCCATCGGCGGCGATGGCCGCGACACCGTCGCCCTCCTTCTGCATCTGCACGATCGGCGCGTTCGCCACCAAGGTCGCGCCCGAGGCGGCGATCATGCGCTCGCTGAGCAAGGTCACGCCGCCGACCAGGGTGTCGACCCAGACGCTGATCATGTTGTCCGGCGTGCCGTCGACATAGGCGCAACTGGCGAGCAGCTCCGCCGCCGGCACGCGCGCCGGATCGCCATTGCCGCTGACCGTCCACCAGGCGCGGGCCAGGCCGCGCAAGGAGGCGGGCGCGGACAGGCGATCGAGATAATCGTTGAGGCTGATGCCGGTCAGGCCGCGGCCTTGCGCATCCTTGTCCTCGCCCTTCTTCAGGCGCAGCGCATCCTCGATGAATTGCGCCATGCCGCGGTTGAAGGCGGCGCCCTCCACCGCCGAGGCGGGCGCATCCGTGTGCAATGCGCCGTCGCGGAACCAGCGCCGCTCGGCGACCGGCGCACGCGGCCGCAGCGCGATGCCGTGGCGGGCGCAGGCGTGGCGGATATGCTCCTGCCAGGGCGTGATCCAGGCGCCGCCGAATTCGAGCGATTCGTCCGTGCCGGCGAAATTGCGCGCATAGCCGCGCCCGCCGACGCGATCGCGCGCTTCCAGAATGGTGACGGTGAAGCCTTGCCGCGCCAGTTCCTCCGCCGCAGACGCACCGGCGAGGCCGGCGCCGATGATCAGGATGTCGCTATCCACGCTCATATATCGATGACGTCATGGCAAGGCTTGGCCTTGCCATCCACGAGTTTCGATGGGCGCGATCCAGCTGTTGCAGGCAAACTCGTGGATCCCCCGCTTGAACCAATGGGGGCCAAGCCTTGGGATGACGGAACATGGTTTGCGAAGTCGGCGCTCAGACTCACAAATACCATTCATGCTCCCGCGGCGAGATGGCGTTGTTGAACTTGTGCATCTCGGCCTCTTTCGCGTCGGCATAGAGCGCCAGGTAGCCGGCATCGACATAGCCCGGCAGGATCTTCGCCTTGCGCAATTTGTCGATCGCCTCGTGCCAGCGGAACGGCATGTTGCGGTCGATCTTGCCGCTGACGTCGGTGGTGGCGGGCTTGCCGGGATCGAGCTTCTTCTCCAGGCCATGCAGCATGCCGGCCAGGATCGCGGCCACCGCGAGATAGGGATTGGCGTCGGCGCCGGCGATGCGATGCTCGACGCGCCGCGCTTTCTCCGAGCCGGTCGGCACGCGGAAGGCGACCGAGCGGTTGTTGTAGCCCCAGGACGGCGCCATCGGTACCAGCGAGCCCGGGCGGTAGCGGCGATAGGAGTTGACGCTGGGCGCCAGCAGGGCCATCGCCTCCGCCGTGGTCGCGGCGAGGCCGCCGATGGCGTGGCGCAATTCCGCCGTGCCCTTCTCGCCGCCATCGTCGAAGATGTTGCGGCCCTTCGCATCGACCAGACTGCAATGCACATGCATGCCGCTGCCGGCCTTGTCGAGATAAGGCTTGGCCATGAAGCTGGCGGCGAAGCCGTGGCGCGGCGCCACCGACTTGATGATCCGTCGCAGCAGCACGGCATGATCGGCGGCCGCGACGGGATCGTCGGCGTGATAGAGGTTGATCTCGAACTGGCCCGGCGAATTCTCCGCGATGGCGGTGGAGGC
>DASZQC010000262.1:0-4638 GCA_035549815.1 Dongiaceae bacterium | reverse complement strand
CCGCTGCTTCCGCCAGAACTGCCGCTATCCGAACCGCTGCTGCCCGAGTCGCTGCCGGAACTGCCGTCGCTCGACCCGCCAGCAGAGTCGGCGCTGCCGATATCGCCGGTGCCGGACATGTCCGTGCCGTCTTCGGCGCTGGCGGTTTCCGTGCTGTCGTCATCGACCACGGAAGCCGCGCCGCCGGCGGGGGAATCGATCAGGTTCGGCAGGTCTTGTGTGAGTCGATCAACGATCGCGGTCTTGCCGGGGGTGACATCGACCCCCTGGCGCGTCGCCGTCGCCTGGACGCCGACAATGCCCTCGGTCACCGAGACCGCGGAGGTATCGTCCGACGTGCTGACATCGAATTGCGTGCCCTTGACGGTGGCGACCAGATAGGCGGTCTCGACCGAGAAGGTATGGCCCGGGGTGCGCTTTCCGGCCTTCACATGAACAGTGCCGGATTCCAGTTCCAAATTGGCCCTGGGGGTCGTGGAATCGTTATCGCCGATCTCGACGCTGGTGCCGGGATTGAGGGTCACCAGGTCGCGGCCGTTGGTCAACACCATCTGCTGGCCCGGGCCGGTGGAGATGCGCTGGCCCTGGACCAGCGTGGCGCCGGCCTGCGGCGTGGAGAGGGAGGCTTCGATCAGCGCCCCTTCTTCGTCCGTGGTGACCGACCTCACGATCCAGTTCAGGAAGCCGTCCTCGCTCTGCGCCGGAGAGCCCGCCGCGAAAGCGCCCGCAACAAGGACAACAGGCCACAGCGCCGCGACCTTGCGGCCGGCATGGAAGTGCTGCGTGCGGTGGTGTTCGAAAGCCATCGGCTGCCTCACTTGCTGTTGACGATCGCCGCACACCTTTCGGAGGCGGCGCGGTCTCAACAGCGATTAGATGCGGCCTTCAGGAGCCCTGGCAACAAACAGACGTGGTTAAAAATGGCGCGAATCGGCCGATCCAATACAGGCTCATGTATGGGATTGCTTGCGCGGGAAATGCCTCTCAAAAGTGATGCAGAACTTCAATTGAATTTGCGCGACACTTCGCGCGAATTTTAGGCGATTGCGGTCTGCATCTGCTGCCGGCGCAGCGCGCGGCCCGGTCTCGCGCCGCTTGATTGGCCATTGCGCCACACGATCTCGCCGTTCACCCACACCATTACGATGCCGTCGGCATGCTGCTTGGGCTTCTCGAACGTCGCGCGGTCTATCACGGTGTTGGGGTCGAACAGCACCAGATCGGCGGCGTAGTTCTGCATCAGCCGTCCGCGCCCCGTCAGGCCGAACCGCTCCGCCGGCAGCGACGTCATGCGCCGGATCGCTTCCTCCATGGGGAACAGGCCCTGCTCGCGCGCAGAGTGGCCCAGCACGCGCGGGAAGCTGCCCCACAGGCGCGGATGCGGATGCGCGTCATGCGGCAGGCCGTCCGAGCCGATCATGGTGTGCGGGTAGGCGAGGATGCGCCGCACGTCCGCCTCGTCCATGGCGAAATAGACCGCGCCGGCGGGCTGCAACCGCTTGGCCGCCTCCTCCTGCGAGCAGTTCCAGTCCGCCGCAACATTCTCCAGCAGACGCCCAGTCATTTCGGGGTGCGGCACCGACCAGGTCACCATCACTTTCGGCGCCTCATCCACCCATTGCGCTTTCAGCACGGTGGACGAGGCGGAATAGGGATAGGCGTCGAGAGCCAGCGGCTGCAACCGGCGTTGCGCGTCGAACTTGGCCAATGTCTCCACGGAGCGGCCGAAATTCGCCTTGCCGTGCACCTTGAAGTGCGAAATCACCACCGGCACGTTTGCCGACTTGCCGATGGCGAAGGCTTCGTCCATGGCCTCGGTGACGCGCTCCTCCTCGTTGCGCATATGCGTGGTGTGGAGGGCGCCCGCCGGTTTCAGCAATTCCGCCAGGGCCTGCACCTCCGACGTTTCCGCTTCGACCGCCGGCTCGTACGCCAGGCCGGTGGAGAGCCCGATGGCGCCGGCCTCCAGCGCTTCGGCGAGTAGCTCCTTCATCGCCGCGATCTCGGCCGGTGTCGCCGGCCGGTCCAGTGTGTCCATCGTGCCCACGCGCAGGGTGGAGTGGCCGATCAGGCAGGCGGCGTTGACCGCGGGCGGCTGGCGGTCCAGCGCGGCCATATAATCGGCGAAACGCGGATAGAGATAATCCTCCCGTGTGCCCAGCAGATCGAGGGGCGGGGGCGGCGCCTCGCGCAGCGCCCTATGCAATGACAGGGGCGCAAGCGAGATGCCGCAATTGCCGGTGATCACCGTGGTGACGCCCTGGCTGGTCTTGTTGCCCATGTCGGTGCTGAGCAGCGCCCGATCGTCATGGGTATGCACGTCGATGAAGCCCGGCGCCAAGGCGAGGCCCTTGGCGTCGACCACCTGTTTGCCCTGCCAGTTCTGCAGGTCGCCGATCAGGACGATCTTGTCGCCGGTAACGGCAAGGTCGCCGACCGTGGGCTTGGCCCCGGACCCGTCGAACAGAAGCGCGCGCTGGATCAGTAGATCGCAGACGGACGGGTCACTCACGCGACATCAGCCTTCGGAATTGAGGATGACGTAGACCTTTTTCACGTCGCGGTGCGAGCGCCAGCCGAGCGGCGCACCCTTGGGCACGAAGACGGTCTCGCCGACGCCATATCCCTGGCTGTCCTGGCCGCCCTCATGCAGGTCCACATGGCCTTCCACGAAATGCATCAGCTCGTAGCGGCCGAACGGCGTCGCCTTGCGGTCATAGGGTGTCGCCGACCACACGCCGACGGTGAACTGGCCACTGGCGTCGGTATAGGCGACATGCTCGGCACAGCGCGGCTCCGGTCCGTTCAGCACGGACTTGTCCGGTCCGGCGCAGGGCGACAGCCGCACGCCGGTCTCGACCTTCACCACGTGCTGGCCATTGGTCTTGGTCGGCGCCTTGGGGTTGGCATAGGTGACGAAGATCTTGCGCACATGCCCGGCTTGCTTCCAGGCGCAATCGACGCCGCGCGGGATGACGAACCCGTCGCCCGCCGAAAGCTCGGTGACCTTGCCGCCGGCCTCGGTGATGGTGGCCGACCCGTCCAGCAGCAGGCCGAATTCATCGGCATCGTGCGCGCGCATCTTGCCTTCGAAGGCGCTGCTGCTCCACATGCCGACCGTCAGGCCAAGCTTCGGGGCGTTGAAATAGGTGCGGCCATATTGCTGCGGCGTGCCGGAGGCCAGCTCGCTGGCCGGCAGTTTCGGCAAATCATCCAATCCCTCGCCCCGGGCGTGGGAGAAAATCCGCATGGATCGGGCTGAGCTCATGGCAGTTCCCCTGAAATTCGCTTCTTAAGAAGAGTTTCTACAACCTCGTGATCGGGGAGGCGAAGGGCATATTGGTGACCGGCCCGGTTCGCTCCGCAAATACCGCCGGGCTGGGCGGCTTATGCCTGCTCCTGAACGCGATAAATGGCGACCAGAAACTGGTCCACGTGATCGCCGTCGCTGGCCAAAGGCAGGATCATCCGCTCAAGCTGGGAGGATATTGCCGCAGCCTCGCAATTGTAGAAGACACTATAGACCGGTTGGCGCCGGTCCATGCAATCCCGATACGGCGCCAGGATGGCATCCCGCTCGTTCTCCGGCACCACTTCGTCCAAGAACAGGCCGGTATTGTCCCGTCCCTGGTAATAGACGATGCGGGTACCGACCAGCCGCGCGCGAAACCGCGCCTGGCCGTCCTCGCGGACGATCTCAACCACCTGGATATGGCCGATCCAGGGCATCAGGCTCTCGGGTGGAAAGGCGCTGCGGCAAGGCAGGCGGCCGTTGTGGCAGTGCTCCTGCCACCGGGCGCGGAGCGCCTCGAACTCCTTGCGGAGCGGTTGAGACAAGTCTGTTCCCCTATTCGGACCCTCGATCCGCACCCATGTTTCGTCACCTTTTCGCAACGAATCGGTGTCAGATCGACCGGCAAGAGGCTACAGCCGAAAGCCGGACGACGCACCGGCAATCTCGTACGGCAGTCCGCCAGAAAGGCATTGGGCAGAAAAGAATTCGGCACGGTCCCCAACGGTCTCGGAGTGAGAGGATCGTTGGGAACCGTGCCGGGGGTCGGGGCCTGTCTCAGCGGGTGGGCTGAGCGGGGTGGTGGCCGCCGTACCTGCGATCTCGCGCCGTCGGGGGAAGCTCGAGATCGCGCTAGGGATTTGCTTCGCTTACTGTCACCAAACCGGTTACGTCGAACCTATCAAGACTGTGTCGTCTGCACCGCGACGAAGCGGTCGTTGCCTTCATGCTCGATCAGGAAGACGACCACGTTGCGGCGCGCCTCGTGCGCCTGCTCGATGGCTTTCGCCACGTCGCCGGGGCCGGTCACGTCGCGGTCATTCACACGCTCGATGACGTCGCCCGGACGCACACCCTGCTCGGCCAAGGCGCTGTCCTGATCCAGATCGGCGATTACCACGCCGTTGGCGTCATCGGGCAGGTCAAACTGCTCGCGGGTGCGGTCATTGACCGGCGCCAGGGTGGCGCCAAGTGCATTGACCGCATCCGCGTCGCTTTCGACGTCGCCAGAGCCGGTCGGGGCTGCGGCGCTGGCGACGTCTTCCTTCAACGCGGCAATCTTCACGTCGACGGTCTGCTCGGCGTTGTTGCGCCAGATCTTCACCGGCACACTGGTATTGCGCGGG
>DASZQC010000261.1:0-7969 GCA_035549815.1 Dongiaceae bacterium | reverse complement strand
GGAACAGTCACGCCCTCATGTCGGTTGAACAAGGAGGCAACAACAGGAGACGTCCATGCCACGCGGCGACAAGAGCTCTTATACCAATAAGCAGAAACGCAAGGCCGAGCATATCGAGGAAGGCTACCGTAAGCGCGGCGTCTCCAAGAAGGAAGCGGAGCGGCGCGCGTGGGCCACCACCAACAAGGAAAGTGGCGGCGGCAAGAAGAGCGGCTCCGGCCGCGGCAAGAAAGGCAACAAGGCGTCGTCCCGAAAGGGCGGTCGCATCGGCGGATCGGCGACCGCGAAGCGCAAGGCGGCCGGACGCAAGGGCGGCCGGGCGACGGCGCGCAAGCGCTGACGGCAATTCGGGAAGATGCCCGACTTTCTGACGTTGCCGACCCTGGCATCGCCCAAGGAAATCCATGTCGTCGTGGAAACGCCGAGATTCGCCCGCGCCAAATTCAAATACGAGCCGGATCTCGGCGTTTTCATGCTGTCCCGCTCCCTGACGCTGGGATTGTCCTATCCGTTCGATTGGGGCTTCGTGCCGTCGACCGTGGCATCGGACGGCGACCCGATCGACGCCCTGATCCTGCACGACCTCGCCACCAGTCCCGGCATGGTGTTGAAGTGCCGGCCGATCGGCATCCTCGATGTTGCACAGACGGAGCATCGCAAGACCATCCGCAACGACCGGCTGATGGTTGTGCCGAGCGATTCCGCAACCTATGGCGGCGCATTGGACCTTGGCGATCTGCCGCAATCCATGCGGCATCAGGCGGAGGAATTCTTTCTGGCCGCGGTCACGGGAACCGCGAAAAGACTGAAGTTCCTCGGCTGGCGCGGGCCGCGCGCGGCGTGGGCCGCCATCAAGCGCACACAAAGGGCCTTCGCCGGGGCGCAGACGCGGGCATAGAAGATGCCGGAGATCCGCAGTCCGCATGTCGACCTTCAAGCAAGCCAAGATCGCCCTCGACGAGAACCGGATGTCCATTTTGGGCGTGCAGGTGCTCTATGGATTCCAGCTCAATGCGCCATTCCAGCCGCAATTCGCTTCGCTGCCCGCCGTTTCGAAGGATGCAAGCCTGGCGGCCTTCCTCCTGCTGACAGCCGCGATCGTCGTGATGATTGCGCCAAGCGGATATCACCGCATCGTCACCGACGGTACTTCCACCTCAAGACTGCAGACGGGGATCACCTGGGCCACCTCTTGCACGCTGGGCCTGCTTGGCGCGGCGATGGCCCTGGACCTGTTCCTGGTGGGCGAGCGGATCGGCGGCATGGCGGTCGGGATCGGCCTGGGCATCGCCTTTGCCCTGTGCGCCTTCCTGTTCTGGTTCGGGATTGAACTGATGCACCGGAGCAATCGAACGCACACGCCGAGAGACGAAGAGCCTTCGTCCAAGGTCAAGCTCAGCGAACGGATCGACTTTGTCCTGACCGAGGCGCGCGTCGTGTTGCCGGGCGTCCAGGCCCTGCTCGGCTTCCAGTTGATCGTGGTCCTGACGGATGCATTCGCCGCGTTGCCGGCGGGTCCCGCCCAGGTGCATCTGGCGGCCCTGGCCGCGGTTGCCCTGTCGGCTGTCCTGCTCATCGCACCGGCAGCGCATCATCGCATCGTCTATCGCGGCGGCGATTCACCCGACTTTCCACCCATCGCCAGCGCCTATCTGCTCGCGGCAACCGTGTTCCTCGCCCTGGGCATGGCGGCCGATTGCTACGTGATCGTGCTGAAGGTCCTGGAATCCGACGTCTGGGCGGTCACGGCCGCCATTGTGACCACGCTACTCTGCCTCTGTTTCTGGCATCTGTTTCCCTTGCTGGGCCGCTATCGGCGCCGGCCCGTTCACGGATAGGATAGAACCGCCTGGACCGCCGCCCGTCCCTAACGGAACCTGAGGCGGGACGGATAGTTGAATCTCGATGGCGGCTGAATTCCTTGTATAACCCGGGACTTGATCCATGGCACCGCGCGCGAACTGGAAGGGCTATCTCAAGATTGCCGAGGTGACGTGCCCCGTCGCCCTCTATACTGCCGCCTCCACGTCGGAGCGGGTGGCTTTCCACATCCTGAACCGGGAGACCGGCCATCGCATCCACCGCCAATTCGTGGATAGCGAGACGGAAAAGCCGGTCGAGAGCGAAAACCAGGTAAAGGGCTACGAGGTCGCCAAGGACGAATATGTCATGCTGGAGCCGGAGGAGATCGCCGGCGCCATCCCGGTCGGCGACAAGACCCTGTCTATCGACGCTTTTCTCGGCTGTGACGATATCGACACGCTCTATTTCGACCGGCCCTATTATCTCGCCCCCGCGGACCGGACCGCCGAGGAGGCATTCTTTCTGATCCGGGAGGGCATGAAGGCGGCGGAGGTCGCGGCGATCGCTCACACGGTGTTGTTCCGCCGTATGCGGGCGGTGCTGATCCGCGCCCATGGGCCGGGGCTGATCGCCAACACGCTGCATTACGATTACGAGATTCGCTCCGCCAAGGATGCCTTTTCCGACATTCCCAAGACCAAGATCAAAGGCGAGATGCTGGAGCTGGCCAAGCACATCATCGACACCAAACGCGGCAAGTTCGACCCGCAGAAATTCGACGATCGTTACGAGGCCGCCTTGGCGGAGCTGGTGAAGGCCAAGGCCGAGGGCAAAGAGTTGCCGGTGCGGAAGGAACGCAAATCGGCCAAGGTGATCGACCTCATGGAAGCGTTGCGCCAAAGTGCCGGCGCCAAGGGCAAGGCGGCCAAGGGCCGTGCGACCGGTCGCAAGAGGGCGGCCAAGACGAAGGCGAAAGCCGCGGCACCGCGCCGCAAGGCCGGATAGGACATCAGGCAGATCATGGCGCTGGAGGTTTATCGCAAGAAGCGCGACTTCAAGAAGACGCCGGAGCCCGCCGGCCGAAAGGCCCGCAAGAAGGGCAACAGCTTTGTCATCCAGAAGCACGACGCCCGCCGGTTGCATTACGATTTCCGCCTGGAGATGGACGGCGTGCTGAAAAGCTGGGCGGTGACGCGCGGGCCGAGCCTGGTGCCGAGCGACAAGCGCCTGGCGGTCCATGTCGAGGATCATCCGCTCGAATATGGCGGCTTCGAAGGCACCATCCCACAGGGCGAGTATGGCGGCGGCACCGTCATCCTGTGGGACCGCGGCACCTGGACACCGCTCAACGACGCACACAAGGGCTATGCCAAGGGCCATCTGGAATTCGAGCTGGATGGCGAGAAGCTGCATGGCCGCTGGCATTTGGTGCGCATGCCCAAGCGCCGCGGCGAGAAGCGCGAAAACTGGCTGCTGATCAAAGGCGACGACGAGGCGGCGCGCGATGCCGGCGATCCCGACATCCTGGAAGAGCGGCCGGAATCGGTGAAGACCGGGCGCGTGGTCGAGGATGTCGCGGGCGAGGCGCCGGGTTGGTCATCCAAGACCGGCAAGATCGACAAGCGCAAATCGCGCAGGAAGGTCACGAAAAAGCCGGCCGCCCGGAAAACGGCCAAGACCAGGCATCTGAAGGCCAGCAGCAACGAACGGCTGAACCAAGCCGCGCTGGTCGATCCCGCGCAGATCAAAGGGGCGAAGAAGGCGGCGATGCCGGCCTTCGTCGAGCCGTCGCTGGCGACCTTGGTGACGAAGCCGCCGACCGGCCGTACTTGGGTGCACGAGATCAAGTATGACGGCTACCGCCTGCAGGCGCGTCTGGAGGCCGGCCGGGTGAAGCTCTTGACCCGCACCGGCCTCGACTGGTCGAAGAAGTTCGGCAAGGAGATCGTCGCCGCGATTCAGGCCATTCCAGTCGGCCGCGCTTTGATCGACGGCGAGCTGGTGGTGGAAGCGGCCTCCGGCGTCTCGGATTTCTCCGCCCTGCAAGCTGATCTCAGCGAAGGGCGCGGCGACCGCATGGTGTTCTATGCCTTCGACCTGCTCTATCTCGACGGCTACGATCTGCGCCGCGCGGCGCTGACAGACCGCAAGCAGGCGTTGCGCGGCCTCCTCTCAGGCATCGGCGATCCGCTGCGCTACAGCGAGCATTTCGAGGAAGACGGCGATTTGATCCTGCGTCACGCCTGCCGCCTCAGCCTCGAGGGGCTGGTCTCGAAGCAAGGCGACGCACCCTATCATTCCGGTCGCAGCAAGAGCTGGGTGAAATCGAAATGCTCGGAGCGGCAGGAATTCGTGGTTGGCGGCTATGTGCCCTCGACCGTATCGCGCAAGGCGATCGGCTCTCTCCTGCTCGGCGTGAATGATCACGGCAAGCTGCGCTATGTCGGGCGCGTCGGCACCGGCTACACCGCCACGGTGGCCGAAGATCTGATGAAACGGCTGGAGCGCATCCGTGCGGACAAGAGCCCTTTCGACGGGCCGCTGCCGCCGGAGGATGCGCGTAAGGTCCGCTTCGCCCGTCCGCAATTGGTGGTGGAGATCGAAGTTCGCGGCTGGACCGCCGATAGCATCCTGCGCCATGCTTCCTATCGCGGCCTGCGCGAGGACAAGGAGGCCAGCGAGGTGGTGAAGGAAACCACGAAGGCCAAGACCAAGGCCAAGCAAGTGCCCGCGAAGGCGACGCGCGGCTACAAGCTGACCCATCCGGACCGGCTCTATTGGCCGGAAGATGGCGTGACCAAGGAAGGCCTCGCCGATTATTACGCCGATGTGTGGAAATTCATGGGGCCGCTGGTGGTGGACCGACCCCTCGCCTTGCTGCGCTGCCCGGAGGGCATCGTGAAGCAATGCTTTTTCCAGAAGCACGCCTGGAAAGGCATGAACAAGGCGATCAAGCTGGTGGTCGATCCCGAACACAAGGATGAGCCGCTGGTCAGCATCCACGATTTCGACGGACTGATCGGTCTGGTCCAGGGCGCCACGCTGGAGATCCATCCGTGGGGCGCACGCATCCGCGACCTGGAGCGGCCCGACTACATCACCATGGACCTGGACCCTGGCGAGGGCGTGGCCTGGTCGCGGGTGATCGAAGCGGCCAAGGAAGTGCGCGACCGGCTGGAGCAGGCCGGATTGAAAGCCTTCCTGAAGACCTCCGGCGGCAAGGGGTTGCATGTCGTGGCGCCGCTGAAGCCGAAGGCGGAATGGCCGGCGGTAAAGGATTTCACCAAGGGAATCGCCGAGGCGATGGCGAAGGACAGCCCGCAGAAATACGTCGCCACCATCACCAAATCGAAACGGCGCGGCAAGATCCTGATCGACTACCTGCGCAACGGCCGCAACAATACGGCGATCGCCGCCTATTCCGCGCGGGCCCGCAAGGGGGCCGCCGTTTCCATGCCGCTACGCTGGACCGAATTGAGCGAGGATGTCCGCGCCGATCATTTCACGGTGATGAACGCGCCCACGCGGCTGAATTCCCTGAAATCCGATCCCTGGGCGGATTTCTTCGCCAGCGCCGTCCCGCTGGAAACGAAGACGCGCGGCAAGCGCCGCTAACGCTTCTTGCCGCGCTTGCCTTCGGCGGCAAGGCTCTTCCTCAGCGCGTCCACGATGCTGACGACGTTGCTGGGTTGCTCCGGCTCTTCTTCCTTTTCCATTTTCGGCGGCCGCTTGCCCTTGCGCTTGCTGGCGACGATGTCGAGCAGGCGCTCCTGGACCGGATCATGCACCATGTCGGAGTCCCAAGGCTTGGATTTCTCCTTGATCAGCTTTTCGACCAGGTCCACCAGCTTGCGCTCCGGCTTGGCGGCCTTGATATCGGCGAAGTAAGGCTTCGCGTCGCGGACCTCGTCGCCATAGCGCAGGGTCCACAGCACGATGCCGTTGTCCTTGGGCAGCAACAGCACCGCACGTTCGCGCCGGTACATGACCAGGCGCGAGATGCCGCCGGTGCGGGTCGCCGCCATGGCGTCGCGGATGACGCAGAACGCCTCTTCGCCCACCTCGTCGTCGGGGATCAGGTAATGCGGCCGGTCATACCAGATCCACTCGATGCTCTCCTGCGGGACGAAGGTCTCGACGTCGATGGTCCGGGTGCTCTCCAGCGCGACGGCCTCGATCTCGTCGTCCTCGAGCTCGACATATTCGTCCTCGCCGCGCTGATAGCCCTTCACCTGGTCTTCGTCGGCAACCGGCTTGCCGCTCTCGGCATCGACATAGCGGCTGACCACGCGGTTGCCGGTCTTGCGGTTCAGGGTATGGAACCGCACTTTCTCGTCGTCGGTGATGGCCGGAACCATCGAGACCGGGCAGGTCACCAGGGAAAGCTTGAGATAGCCCTTCCAGAAGGTACGGGGCGCCATGGCTCGGCCTCGCGGCAGTTCACCTCCGGAGGCAACAGCGGTGCGGCCGCCATGGTTCCCTTAAAACCAAGGAATTCAGGCTTAGGCGGTGGTCGCCCTAGCCCATCATGCCGACGGCGCGCTTGTAGAGGTCCAGCAGCTGCTCCTGCTCTTCGCGGTCGTGCGGCTCCAATTTCCGCAGACGGACCAATTGGCGCATGATCTTGGTTTCGAAACCGGTCGATTTGGCCTCCGAATAGACCTCGCGAATGTCGCCGGCGAGGGCCGCCTTCTCTTCCTCCAGGCGCTCGATGCGCTCGATGAAGGATTTCAGCCGGTCCGCCGCAATGCCGCCCGCATCCGCCATTTTATTCCTCGCAAATCACTGAAAATTGGTCCCGCCCCACGACTCGAAATGGCTCGGAATGGCGGCGACTCTAGTCCCCGCCGGGCGGCGCTCCAAGCAATCAACGCCTGTGGATAACGTGGATAACGTGCGTGGAACGGGGTTGCTTGCACGCCGGTCCCGGGCCGGGCATTGTCCCCGCGCATTGAGGCGCGGGGAAGCATGGCGTTGCGCGACATTGGCCTGGCGGTTCTGGTCCAGGCGATTTGGGGGATCGGCCTCACCCTGATGAAGCCGAGCATGGCGGCTTTTCCACCGGTGCTGTTCATCGCCATGGTCTATGCGCTGATCGCGCTGGTCTTCACCCCGATCACGGCCAAATCGAAAACGCCCTTTTGGCACATGATGCTGATCGCAGCCTTCGGCGGCAGCGTGCAGAGCGGATTGCTCGCCGTCGGCCTGAAGATGATCGAGGCATCGACGGTCAACCTGCTGCTGCAATTGACGGTGCCGTTCGCGATCCTGCTGTCGTGGCTCGTGCGCATCGACAGGCCTGACTGGCGCAACGGCATCGGCAGCTTCGTCGCGCTGGCCGGCGTCGCCATCGTCATCGGCGCCCCGCAGGGCACCGCCTCCTGGATCGGCGTAACGACCGTCACCGTCTGCGCCTTGTCCTGGGCCGGCGCGCAGATCCTGATCCGGCTGCTCTGCAAGGATAGCGGCCTGGTCCTCTATACCGCCATGGCGCGCCATGCCTGGCCGCAAGCGCTGGTCGCGAGCCTGATCCTGGAGCGCGATCAACTCGATTGGCTGGCGCGCGCGACGTTGGGCGACTGGGCCGGATTCGTCGGCATTGCGATGATCGGTTTTGCCGCCGGCTATGCGCTGTGGTACCGCCTGCTGACGCGCAACCGTGTCGATCAGCTCTTGCCCTTCACCTTGCTGATGCCGCCCTTCGGCGTCGGCGCCAGCGTTTTATGGCTGCACGAGCCGCTGCAGACCAATTTGCTGATCGGCGGCGGGATCATCCTGGTGGGATTGGCCGTTATCGTCTGGCCCGGCCGCCGGCGCCGCGCAACGGCGACGCCGTCGGCCTGATCTGGGCGTCTGATCTAGGCGCGCCGCCAAGCGCCCCACAATCCGTGGGCGGAGTGCCACAGCGCATTCAGCCCAAAGCCGACGAACAGCAGGCCGGAGGCGCGCGTGACCCAGATCTGGTGCCGGCGATAGAAACGGCGCACCAAACCAGCGCCGATCACATAGGCCAGGATGATGTCGGCCAGCACGAAGCCGACGAACGCCGCCAGCAGCAGCATCGGCATGCGCTCCCAGCTCAGATCCTGTGACCGGCCCGCCAGCAGCGAAGTGAAGGTCGCCACGGCGACCGGATAGCCCTTGGGATTCATCAGGCCGAAGGTCA
>DASZQC010000260.1:0-2164 GCA_035549815.1 Dongiaceae bacterium | reverse complement strand
CATCCGGCCCGTCACCGCGGATCGGCCGGTCGCTGGTCATGCTGCCGCCGCGCGGATCGACGCGCAGGCGCTCGGCCACCACGGTGTTGCCGCGGTCGTCGCGCGCCGTGACGTGGCCCTCGAAATCCAGATGGCTCTCGCTGCGGTCGAAGCGGCCGGCATCCGACCAGACCTCGATGCGCCGTCCGTTGCGCGCCGTCAGCTCGATGCGTGGCGCCTTCAGGTCGATCACCGTGTCGTCGCGGCCACGCTGGGTGGCCCGCTCGGCGGCCAGGGAATAGGGCCGATCCGTCCGGTCCAGGCCGCTCAGCCGCGGGTGCTCGAGGCTGGCATAGTCTGTGCGACGGTCGGTCAGCGGGGCGCGGCCCACCGGCATGCGCACCACCTCGCCGTCGAGCAACGGCCAGACCAGGCCGGCCATCACGATGAACAGCGCCAGGAAAGGCAGCGCGATCTGGATATGGGTGCTGTAGCGCACCAGGTACGGTAAGGGCGCCGCCGGCCGAGCGACGAAGTGCCGACGCCGCTTATCCCGGCGATCGGCCGGCAGTCTTGCGATGTCTGGGGCACCCGTCCCGCTCATGCCCGCATCTTAGCGGGCGGCGTCATTTCAATGTCAAAGCAATTTTCAAGCCAACTTGTCCCAGGCTTGGGACGAATCTTCTTGCTAATGCGCGAAAATATCCATCTCCGCCCAACCGCCGAGGTCGAGCTGGGCGCGAATCGGCAGGAATCGGAACGCTGCCTCGGCCAAGTGCACGCGCTCTTCGCGCTGCAGCATAGCGTCGAGCTTCGCCTTCAGTTTGTGCAGGTGCAGCACGTCGGCTGCGGCATAGGCAATCTGCTCATCGGTGAGCGTATCGGCGCCCCAGTCGGAGGATTGCTGCTGCTTGGAGATCTCGACGCCGAGCAGTTCCTTGCACAGATCCTTCAGGCCGTAGCGATCGGTATAGGTGCGCACCAGGCGGGCGGCGATCTTGGTGCAATAGACCGGCTGGGTGACGACGCCGAGATAGAGTTGCATCACGGCGATGTCGAAGCGCGCGAAGTGGAAGACCTTCAGCCGGTTGGGGTCGGCCAGCAGGGCGACGAGGTTGGGCGCGTTGTACTGGCCGCGGGCGAATTGCACGAGATGGGCATCGCCGTTGCCGGATGAGAGTTGCACCACGCACAGCCGGTCGCGGTGCGGGTGCAGCCCCATGGTCTCGGAATCGATGGCGACGACCGGGCCCAGATCAAGGCCGGCCGGCAGATCACCGCGGTGAAGATGGTTTGTCATGGCGGTCGGTGGTGCCCTGGAGAAGACTCGAACTTCCACGCCTCGCGGCACTAGTACCTGAAACTAGCGCGTCTACCAATTCCGCCACCAGGGCACGGACCGCCGACCGAGGCGTGGGGTTAATGGCCGGGCCGCGCGATGTCAACCATTCATCGATTTTTCGTCCCAAAGACGAACGAGATAGCCGTCAGGATCGCGCAGTTCGGCGCCAAAGCCCCAGAACACCTTCCTGGGCGGATGGCCGTCGCGCGCGCCCCTCGCCGCCATCGCCGGGTAGGCGGCGTGGACGTCGTCGACCTGGAAATAGAGCGCGAAGGCCTCGGGATGATCGGGCACCGGCGCCTCGGCCAGGAAGATCGTGAAATCGTGCTCGTCGCGCACCGCCACCGAGCGGCGGTCGGGCATCTCGAACTCGACCTTCAGCCCCAGCACCTCGACGTACCAGCTTCGCGAGGCCCGCCAGTCGGAGACCGCAAGCGTCAGGTGATCGAATTTCAGCATCGCGGCCCTCCGCGCCCAACTGTTCCGTCACGGCCCGGGCTGTACTATACGCCCGCCATCGGGGCATTCGGCAGCGGGGCGATCCATGGAAATCCGGCAGGTCACGGTCTTCGGCGGCACCGGCGTCATCGGCCGCTATGTCGTGCGCGCGCTGGCCGCCCGCGGCTATCGCGTACGGGTCGCCGTACGCCATCCTTACCTGGCGGATTTCACCAAGCTGGCCGGCGATGTCGGCCAGGTGATGGCGATGCTGACCAACGTGCGCTATCCCGATTCGGTGCGCGCGGCGATCGCCGGCAGCCAGGCCGTGGTCAACGCATGCGGCATCCATGTCCAGCGCGGCAAGCAGAAGTTCAAGGCGGTGCACGACGACGGCTCACGCCA
>DASZQC010000259.1:0-6728 GCA_035549815.1 Dongiaceae bacterium | reverse complement strand
CGAAGCTGAGCCGTTTGGCAAGAGGGGGAAGATGGCCGATGAACCGCGCTTCACGCGCGACCAGCCGGATGTGCGCAAGCGCAAGCTGATCGAGGCGGCAGCACTTTGCCTGGCGGAACTGGGCCATGCCGGCACCTCGGTGCGCGCGGTGGCGATGCGGGCCAATGTCTCGCCCGGCCTCGTCACGCACCATTTCAAGGGCATCGATGAATTGATCGTCGCCACCTACGCCCATGTCGGCGAGCAGGTGGCCGCGGTGTTGAACCAGGCGATCGACGATGCGACGGGCGGGCCGGAGGCTAAATTGCGCGCCTTCATCGACGCCTCGTTTAGGCCGCCGGTGCTGGACCGCGACCTGCTGGCGGTGTGGCTGTCCTTCTGGTCCTTGGTCCGCCGCGACCCGGGCGTGCGCAAGGTCCACAAGCAGGTCTATGTCGATTACCGCGAGCGGCTGGAAGCGCTGATCGGCGCCATCGCGAAAGAACGCCGCTTCAAGATCGACGCGCATCTGGCGGCATTGGCGCTGACCGCGATGCTCGACGGGCTGTGGCTGGAGCTGTGCCTGGATCCGACGACCTTCGCAACATCGGACGCCCTACGCATCGCGCATGCCTGGGTGGATGATTTCGTGGCGGGTGGATTCAAGGGGTTGGCGACCATTCGCAAGTAACTCGCTGCGGTCCCCTCCCCCAAGTTGGGGGAGGGTTAGGGTGGGGGTTGTTGCTTCAGCTTGTGCGCTGTGGAGAGACCGAGACGCCCCCACCCCTGCCCTCCCCCGGCTCGGGGGAGGGAGAATTATATGGTGGAGGGGATTTGGTCGTAGCGCACACCCGTCAGATACAAGCCATGCGCCGGGGCGGTTGGGCCGCCTTTGGTGCGGTCGCGCAGCTCCAGCGCGGCCAGCACATCGGCCCTGCTCCACTTCCCCTCGCCCACCAGGCGCAGGGTGCCGACCATGTTGCGTACCTGGTGATGGAGGAAGGAGCGCGCCTCGGCGACGATGCGGACCTCTTCGCCCGCCCGCGACACGTCGAGCCGGGTCAGCGTCTTCACCGGCGATTGCGCCTGGCACAGGCTGGCGCGGAAGGTGGAGAAATCGTGCTTGCCCACCAGCACCTGCGCCGCGTCATGCATCGCTTCCGCATCGAGCGGCGCATTGACCAACCAGGCGCGATTGTCGTCGAGGGTCAGCGGCGCCCGGCGATTCAGGATGCGATAGAGATAGGCGCGGCCCGAGGCGCTGAAGCGCGCGTGAAAATCCGGTGCGGCGATCTCCGCTGCAATGACCGCCACCGGCCAGGGCTTCAGATGGAAGTTCAGCGCAGCCATCAATTTGTCGGCGGCGAGTTCCTTCTCCACGTCGACATGCGCTACCTGCCCCGTCGCATGCACGCCGGCATCGGTGCGGCCGGCGCCCTGGACATTGACGGTCTCGGCGCAGGTTTTGAACACGGCCTCTTCCAGCGCCTGCTGCACCGACATGCCGTTATCCTGTCGCTGCCAGCCGACGAAGGGCGCGCCGTCATACTCGATTGTGAGCTTGAAGCGGGTCACGAAAGTCGTGTCCCTTTCGGCACCGCGAAACCGCGCAGCATCTCCTCCACGCCCATCGCCCGCTTGCCGGCGCGCTTGACCAGGGTCGGCCGCAAGGCGCCCTGCCCGCAGGCGATGGTGAGCTGGTCGTCGGCGACGGTGCCGGGTTCACCGGCATCGCCGGATAGCAGCTCGGCCGCCAGGATCGTCACGCGCTCGCCCTTGATCTCGGTGAAGGCGCCGGGTGCCGGCGACAGGCCGCGGATCTGCCGGTCGATCTCCAGCGCGCCGCGCCGCCAGTCGATGCGCGCCTCGTCCTTGGTGATCTTGGCGGCGTAGGTGACGCCGTCGGCCGGCTGCGGCGTGGCGTGCAATCCGTCCGGCAGCCTGTCGAGCGCCTCGACGATCATCCGGGCGCCCAATTCCGCCAGCGCATCGTGCAGCGCGCCGGCATCGGTCTCCGGATCGATCGGCAACGTCTCGCGCAGCAGCATCGGACCGGTATCCAGCCCCTCTTCCATCTGCATGATGGTGACGCCCGTCTCCGCGTCGCCCGCCATGATGGCGCGCTGGATCGGGGCCGCTCCGCGCCAGCGCGGCAACAACGAAGCGTGGATGTTGAGGCAGCCGTGGCGCGGCGCCTGAAGGATCGCCTTGGGCAGGATCAGCCCGTAGGCCGCGACCACGGCCACATCGGCTTGCAGCGCCTGGAAGGCCGCGATCTCCTCCGGCGCCTTTACCGAAACCGGCGTGCGCACATCGATGCCGTTTTCTTCCGCGAAGATATGGACCGGGGATTTCTGCACATCCATGCCGCGCCCTTTGGGCCGCGGCGGCTGGCTGTAGACCGCGACCACGTCGTGGCCGGCATCGATGATGGCCTTGAGCGCCGCGGCGGCGAAGCCCGGCGTGCCCATGAAGACGATGCGAAGCTTTTCCCCCACCGGCGCCGCGCCTCAGAGCGCCGCGTCGGCCGAAGCCTTTTTCGATTTCAGCAGCTTGCGCAGGATGATGTTGCGCTTCAACGAGGTGAGATGGTCGATGAACAGGATGCCGTCCAGGTGATCGATCTCGTGCTGCAGGCAGGTGGCGAGCAAGCCATCCGCCTCGATCTCCTGCGCCTTGTTGTTGTAGTCGAGATACTTCACGCGGCAACGCGCCGGGCGCACCACATCGGCATAATGCTCCGGCACCGACAGGCAGCCCTCGTTGTAGGTGGCGTCGTCATCGGAGACCCAGACGATCTCCGGATTGGCGAGCTTGAGCGGCTGCGGCTCCTCTTCCTCGCGCGCCAGATCCAGCACGATGACCCGTTTCAGCACACCCACCTGCGGCGCCGCCAAGCCGATGCCGGGGGCGTGGTACATGGTCTCCAGCATGTCGTCCATGAGGCGGCGGACCCCGTCATCCACCTGTTTGACGGGTTGAGAGACCTTCTTCAGCAACGGGTCCGGCGCGGTCAGGATGGGCAGCAAGGCCATGATATCTCCTATGCCGCTTTACCTAGGGTTTCGGCGCTGTATCGTCAAGCAAGGGCGGGTTGCGGGGCGTCCCCGAGTCGGAGCGGAAAGCCATGGAGATTCAAGGGATTGTGCTTTGGGCGGTGCTGGGGGTGGCGGTCCTGGCGGTCGCCGTTGCGGTTCTTGCATTGCTGCGGCGGGGCGGCAGCGACACAGCCGGGCAGTTGGCGGGGCGGCTGGACCAGATGGCCGCGCAGCAGGCGGCTTCGCAGAACGCCCTGGCGGAACGGTTGCAAGCGCAGGAGCGGGCGCTGGCCGCAAAACTCGAGGAACGCCTGACCCACCTTCAGGACCGCGTCGGCCAGACCCTGCAATCCAATGCCGAGCAGGCGGGCCAAAGCCTGACCGAATTGCGCGAGCGCCTGGCGGTGATCGACGCGGCACAGAGCAAGATCGTCGAGCTTTCGAGCCAGGTGGTCGATCTGCAAAACGTGCTCTCCAACAAGCAGGCGCGCGGCGCTTTCGGCGAGGTGCAGTTGGCCGACATCGTGCAATCCTCGCTCCCCGCGCAGAGCTTCGAGTTTCAGGCGCCGCTCGGCGGCAAGCGCGTCGATTGCCTGCTGCGCCTGCCCAATCCGCCGGGCGCCATCGCCATCGACGCCAAGTTTCCGCTGGAATCCTATCGCGCGCTGCGCGAGGCCAGGGACGATGCGGCGATCACCTTGGCGCGGCGCGACTTCTCCACCGCCATCAAGCTGCATGTGAAGGCGATCGCCGAGAAATACATTGTGCCCGGCGAGACGGCGGATTCCGCGCTGATGTTCCTGCCCTCGGAAGCGGTTTATGCGGAGCTGCATGCCAGCTTCCCCGAGCTGGTCGACGGCGCCGGCAAGGCGCGCGTGTGGATCGTCTCGCCCACCACCTTGATGGCGACGCTGACCACCATCCGCGCCGTGCTGAAGGACGTTCGCATGCGCGAGCAGGCGCACATCATCCAGAAAAAGGTCGGCGAGTTGGATCAGGACGTGAACCGTTTGGGCGACCGGGTCGACAAATTGCAGAAGCACTTCGGCCAGGTGGTCGAGGATGTGCGCCAGGTCGCCATTTCCAGCGACAAGATTCAGCAGAAGGCGGCCGCCATCCGCGATGTCGAATTGGGTTCAAACGACGGAAATATCACGGAAATTACGGAGCAGCCGGCGGTCGCGCGCTTGAATTAACCATGCGTCAGTACAAATTGTCCAATGGTTCGGACATGATCAATCGGCTCTAGGCCTCGAGATCAGGCCTCAGTGGGGAGGGTCCTTTGGGTATCGTCACGCCGTTCACCATTTTCGTCATCGCCATCGTCGTCCTGGTCTTCTTGTTCGTCGTCATGGCGGTCAAGTCAGTGCCGCAGGGGTATGAATGGACGGTGGAGCGCTTCGGCCGCTACACCGGCTCGCTGCGCCCCGGCCTCGGCTTCATCGTGCCTTTCGTCGATCGTATCGGCGCCAAGATCAACATGATGGAATCGGTGCTCGACGTGCCGACCCAGGAAGTGATCACCAAGGACAACGCCATGGTCTCGGTCGACGGCGTCGTCTTCTACCAGGTGCTCGACGCGGCCAAGGCGGCCTACGAGGTGAACAACCTGGAGAACGCCATCCTCAATTTGACCATGACCAACATCCGAACCGTGATGGGGTCCATGGACCTGGACGAGCTGCTGTCGCAGCGCGACAAGATCAACGCGCAATTGCTGCACGTGGTCGATGACGCGACCCAGCCCTGGGGCATCAAGGTGACGCGCATCGAAATCCGCGACATCTCGCCGCCGCGCGACCTGGTCGAGAGCATGGCGCGCCAGATGAAGGCGGAACGCGACAAGCGCGCGCAAGTTCTGGAGGCCGAAGGTCACCGGCAGGCGCAGATCCTGCGGGCCGAGGGCGAGAAGCAATCCGCCATCCTGGAAGCCGAAGGCCAGCGCGAAGCCGCCTTCCGCGAGGCCGAGGCGCGCGAGCGTCTGGCCGAAGCCGAAGCCAAGGCGACCGCCATGGTTTCCGACGCCATCGCCAAGGGCAACGTGCAGGCGATCAACTACTTCCTCGGCACCAAATATGTCGACGCGCTGAAAATGGTCGCCAGCGCACCCAACCAGAAGGTGATCATGATCCCGCTGGAAGCCGCCAACGTGATCGGCGCGCTGGGCGGTATCGCGGAGCTCGCCAAGGAGGCGATGGACAAGCGCGGCGGTGGCGGTGGCGCCGCGCCCACCGGGCCGGGCCCGTGGCAAGGCGGCGCCCCGCGGACTTGAGTGGCTAACGGAACAGAGGAGCGAGACTGACCATGGGTATCCTGACCTGGTTGGACGGCACCCAGTTCTGGCACTGGTGGATCCTGGCGGCGATCCTGGCCTCGGTCGAGATCGTGGCACCGGGCGTGTTCTTCATCTGGCTGGGCGTCGCCGCCGCCGTGACCGGCGTGATCGCGCTGATCATCCCTACCCTCGGCTGGGAAATCGAGGCGCTGATCTTCGCCATCCTCTCCGTGCTGACGGTGATCGGCTGGCGCAGCTACCTGAAGAAGACCAAGGGCGATGAACCGACCAGCACCCTCAATCGCCGCGGCGAGCAGATGATCGGCCGTATCGCGGTCCTGAGCGAGCCGATCGAGAACGGCCGCGGCAAGGCCAAGTTCGACGACACGATGTGGCGCGTCGAAGGCCCGGACCTGCCCGCGGGAGCCCGCATCACCGTCACCGGCATCGACGGCGCCGTGCTGAAGGTGCAGGCGGCACATCAGTGACCAAGGATCAGAAATCAGGGATCAGAAGCGCGACGAATCTGGTGTCTGATACCTGATTACTGATATCTGGCCGGCTACGCCGTTTCCGCCCCGTAATAGAGCGTCACCGTGTGCTTCGCTTCGGCGAAGAACAGCCAGCGTTCGGTGAGGGTGCCGACCGCGTTCGACAGCACGGCCAGCACCAGCAGGATGATGCCGACGATGTCGGGCAGGATCATCGCCAGCAGCGTCAGCACCAAGGGCGCCAGGAAGCCGGCGATGATGGCGATGTGACGCAGCTTTTCCGCATGCTTGCGGGCGATGCGGAAGCCCATCTCCTTCATCAGGTAATTCTCTTCGGTGTGCGGCGCCGCCAGCATGCGCACCTTGCCGATGCGTCCGAGGCCGGTGGCGGTCTCCGCCGTCGCCGCATGGGGATTGGTGTCGAGGAACCGCCAATAGCCGCGCTTCAGCAGCGCCGAGGCACCCAGCGCCACCACGGCGATGATGAAGGCGCGCGGCTGCGACACCGGCGCCACTTCGGCCCACAAGGTGAACCACAAAGACCCCGTCGCCAGACCCATCGCGAGATAACCCGGCAGGGTCCACAGATTGTTCCAGGCGCGGATCGGCTTCAGGCTGGCATAGATCATGGCGGTGGCGCAGACGGTCGCGATCGCCAGCAGGGCCGCCAGCAAGCCCCACCAGCCCCACCGCTCGCCCTCGAACAGCCAGCCGACGGCGAACAACCCCGCCGGCACGAAAGTCGCCAGCGACAGCACGCCCTCGCGCGACAGCCACGAGGTGCGCCATTGCGAGACGGCGCGCCAGGCCCGCTCGGGATGGCCGAGATGCAGCGTCGACGACAGAAGGCCGCCGGAGATCAGGGCGAGGGCGAGCGCCATCGCCGTGAAGGCGAGCCCGCCGGCCGCCGGCAGGCGGCCCAGCACCGCGGCGACCCCCAGCAGC
>DASZQC010000258.1:0-8059 GCA_035549815.1 Dongiaceae bacterium | reverse complement strand
CAGCAAAATGAATGAAATCAATATTCTAAACTCCACATCGTCATCGCTGGGCTTCCCCGCCAATCCATGCTCCATCGCGCAGCACAATTTGCGGCGCACAGCCCGTCAACAATTGAAACAGCCCCCTTCGCGCAGGCCCTGCCACAGGCCAAACAGGAACAGGGCGAGCATAGCCAGAAAAAAGAGTCCCACGAACGCCAGACCAACGCTCACCCCGCCCACTAACCGCCGAGCAAACGTCTTTGCCTTGAACGACTCTCGATCGACGCGCTGACGAAGAAAAGAAACGAGAATCGCGGCCACGATTAGGCAGATGATAAAGAGCAAGAGCATCTATGGACCCTTGGATCGTCCTCGGCATCACAAGCCATAACCTTGATCCGTAGGCTGTTAAGGATTGCTTTCCCAGAATTGGCCAGTCGAAACTCAGGCGTCTCGAATCAAAACGGCTTCAGCACCACCAGCAGCACGATGCCGATCAGCAGCAGGGTCGGCACTTCGTTCATGAAGCGGTAGAAGCGCGCCGAGTGCTTGTTGGCGTCGGCGGCGAAATCCTTCCGCCAGCGGGAGAGGAAGCCGTGCAGGGCAGACATGCCGAGCACCAATACAATTTTACAAACGAACCAGGGCTGGGTCCAAAGCTCGCCGAGCCACGCCATCCACAGGCCGAAGACGAAGGTGGCGGTCATCGCCGGGTTGATGATGGCGCGCATCAGGCGCCGCTCCATCACCTTGAAGGTCTCGCTCAGCTCCGAGCCCGGCTTGGCGGCGCAATGATAGACATAGAGCCGCGGCAGATAGAGCATTCCCGCCATCCAGGCGATGACCGAAATGATGTGCAGCGCCTTCAGCCAGGAATAGAGATCGCCGGTCATGCAGCCCCCACCCGGCAGGCGCAGCCGGACGCGGCGCCGCAGACATGCTGACCGCTGCCGGGTTGGACGCTACCCTCCTGCGCCAGCGCCTGGCGCACGAGGCCGGCCAGGCCCGCGATGAAGGCGGGATGGGTCCCGACCGTCGGCACGCGGATATAGGCCGGCGCGTGGTTATGCTCCGCCAGATGGCGATATTCGATGTCGAGCTCCACCAACGTCTCCGAATGCTCCGAGACGAAGGCGATCGGGAACACCACGAGGGCGCGGCCGTCCTTGGCCGCCTGTTCGATCACCGCGTCGGTCGCCGGACCGACCCATTCCAGCGGTCCGACGCGGCTCTGGTAGCTGATGATCCAATCATCCTTGGCAAGGCCGAGTTGCAGCACGATCTCGGCCGCGCTCGCTTCCACCTGGGTCACGTAGGGATCGCCGGCATCCACGATCTTTTTCGGCAGGCCGTGCGCGGAAAGGATCACCAGCGGTTTCGCGGCCGGTGCCGCATGACGCGCCTGGGCGAGGCCGGCATCGATCTGCGCGGCCGCCGCGGCGATGAAGCCCGGCTCGGTCGGCCAGCAGCAGACCAGGCGCGTCGGCGCGGTCAATCCCTGCGCGGCCGCCTCCTTCATCCACAGCCGATAGGAGGATTGCGTCGTCGTGGTCGAGAATTGCGGATAAAGCGGCAGCAAAACAATCTGGTCCGGCGCGAAATCCTTCACGTCCTTGACCGTCGCTGCGGTGAAGGGGTGCCAATAGCGCATGGCGATGAAGGCGCGGAACTCGGCGCCGGTCTCACTTGCAAGCGCCTGCATCAAGGCCTTCGCTTGCGCTTCCGTGTTGGGCAGGATCGGCGAGCGCCCGCCCATCAACGCATAGATGCCCTGCGCCTTCTTCTCGCGCCGCTTCGAGATCAGCCAGGCCAGCGGTGTGCGCGCGATCGCCGGCAGACCGATGATCGCCGGGTCGTTGAACAGATTGAACAGGAACGGCCGCACTGCATCGAGCGAGTCCGGCCCGCCGAGATTGAACAAGACGATGGCGATGCGCGTGGTCATGCGTTTGCACCGCCGCAGCCACAAACATACTCGTCATGGTCGGATTTAGTCCGACCATCTACGAGTTTCGATGGGCAAGAATCCACCGTTGCAGGCAAACTTGTGGATGGTCGTGCCAAGCACGGCCATGACGGCGGGAGTAGGCGGACACGGTGCAGCCTCACCCCTGCCACTCCCGCACCAGTTTCACCAGCTCCGCCACATGCTCCGGCGGCGTTTCCGGCACGATGCCGTGGCCCAAATTGAATACCAAGGGTCCCCGGCCCAGCGTCCGCAGGATTCCCTCGACCGCGACCCGCATGACCGGCCCGCCGGCGACCAGCACCTGCGGGTCGAGATTGCCCTGCAAGGTCACCTGGCCTTGAAGCTGGGTCCAGGCCCAGTCCAGCGGCACGCTGGCATCAAGGCTCAAGCCGTTGCCGGCCTTGGCCCGCGCGAATTCCAGGTAGCCGGCGCCCACGCCGCGCGGGAACAGGATGAACGGCACCTCCGGATGCGCCATGCGCACCCGCGCCACGATCGCCTTGGCCGGCTCCAGGCACCAGCGCACCATTTCCGGATGGGCGAGCGCGCCGGCCCAGGAATCGAACAATTGCAGCACCTCGGCGCCAGCCTGCACCTGGCGGATCAGATATTGCCCGGTCGCCTCCACCAGTAATTCCATCAGCGCGGCGAATTCCTTCGGCCGTCCATAGATCCAACGCTTGGCCTTGGCATAGTCGCGGCTCGACCCGCCCTCGATCATGTAGGAAGCGACCGTCCAGGGGGCGCCGGCGAAACCGATCAGCGCGGTTTCCGCAGGTAAAGCCGCCTTGATCGACGCCACCGTCTCATAGACCGGCGTCAGCTTCTGGTGAAACCCGTCCAAGCCCAGCCGCGCGAGCTCGCCGCCATCCTTCAGCGCCTCGAGCACCGGGCCGCGGCCTTCCTCGAACCCGACCTTCTGGCCCAGCCCATCCGCCACCACCAGGATATCGGAGAACAGGATCGCCGCGTCGAAGCCGAAGCGCCGGATTGGCTGTAAGGTGACCTCGGTCGCCAGCGCCGGGTTATAGCAAAGGTCCAGGAACGACCCGGCTTTGGCCCGCACCGCCCGATACTCCGGCAAATAGCGCCCGGCCTGGCGCATCAGCCAGATCGGCGGCGTCTTCAGCGTCTCGCCCTTCAAAGACCGGAGCAAAAGCTTCTCTGCGGGGTTCATGAAGAGCAGGGTCCTGGCAATTGGGCGCGATATCAGGGCACCTCCTCCCTAACATAGATTCTTAGATAGATAAGTAGTGGTGTTTGTTGGACCGGGGAATCCTGGGGATTACCCTATTGCACCGTTTGTCCCGGGGCAGGGGGCGGATCGTCGCAAGGGGCGCTGCTGGAAAAAAGGTGGATGAGTGGGTGAATCCCGGCATTTGCCGCCCCTGTGAATCCCGTGAATCCCCTGGATGATTGGAAGGGCCGACTTATCCCCGCAATCCTCGTTTGTCCGCGCGGGGGTTGATCGGCGGGGTAAGCTCTGCGATGAAAGTCTGATCGCCGTGGAAGAACTGGACGGTCCCAGCTTTGGCGTCCCTTGTCGGCCGCTTATCCACGGGAGCTTGGGGATAAATCGGGCTGCCGGGCATGCCAAAGACCTTTCATTTGCATCTGGTGTCGGACGCGACGGGCGAGACCATCAACAGCGTGATGCGCGCCTGCCTGGTCCAGTTCGAGGACAGCGATCACGAGGTCACCGAGCATTCCTGGTCGCTGGTCAGGACACCCGGCCAGATGGATCGCGCTTTGGCCGGCATCAAGCAGAATCCCGGCCTGGTGCTCTACACCATCGTGAACGACCGGCTGCGCGAACAATTGATCGAAGGCTGCCGCGCGGCGCAGATCCAGTCGGTCGCCGTGCTCGATCCGGTGATCACCGCCATGGCGGCGCATTTCGGGCAGAAGTCGCGCGGCCAGTCCGGGCGCCAACATGAATTGGATGCCGAATATTTCGACCGCATCGAGGCGATGAACTTCGCCCTGGCCCACGATGACGGCCAGTCGAGCCGCAGCTACAACGAAGCCGACGTGATCCTGATCGGCGTGTCGCGTTCCTCGAAAACGCCGACCTGCATCTATCTCGCCAATCGCGGCATCAAATGCGCGAACGTGCCCATCGTGCCCAATTGCCCGATGCCGCCGGAGCTCTTCACCGTGAAGAAGCCGCTGGTCGTTGGCCTGACCAAGGACGCCACGCACCTTGTGCAGATCCGCAAGAACCGCCTGCAGATGATCGCCCGCGACGAGGATACCGATTACGTCGACCTCTCCGTGGTGCGCGAAGAGGTGGCGATGGCCCGCCGCCTGTGCAGCGACCATGGCTGGCCGGTGATCGACGTCACCCGCCGCTCCATCGAAGAAACCGCGGCGACGATCATGCAGATGCTGCAGGACCACCAGGACGGCACGCTGAACCAAGAGCAGGCGGCGAAATAGGATTATGCGCGGTTGGCACGATCCACAGACAAACACTCAATCGTCATGGTCGGGCTTGGCCCGACCATCCATGAGTTTTGTTGGGTGCGACTGTGCGGCTGCCGGAAAACTCGTGGATGCCGGGGCCAAGCCCTGGCATGACGGAGTTTAGCCTTCATGGAAACCCTCGTCCTCGCCTCTGGAAGCCGCACGCGGGCGCGGATGCTGGAATCCGCCGGTGTCCCGATCGAGATCGCGGTACCGAATATCGACGAGCCGGAATTGATGGCGAGCCTGAAGGCCGCCGGCGACGACGTGGCCCGCGTGGCCGAGGCGCTGGCCGAGATGAAGGCCATGCGCGTGGCGCCGCGCTTTCCCGGTCGCTTCGTGCTGGGCTGCGACCAGATGCTGGAATGCGACGGCCATTGGCTGGATAAGGCGCAGAACCGCGATGAGGCGCGCGCGCAACTGAAGATGCTGCGCGGCCGCAGCCACAATCTGGTGACCAGCGCCGTGCTGGTACGCGATGACGAGCGCATCTGGCACATTACCGACGTGGCCGAGATGCGCATGCGCGATTTCAGCGACGCCTTCCTGGAGCAATATATTGGCCGCGCCGGCGACGAGATCCTGCGCTCGGTCGGCGCCTATCAGCTCGAGGGTCTGGGCGCGCAATTGTTCGAGAAAGTGGCGGGCGATTTCTTCACCATTCTCGGCCTGCCTTTGTTGCCGGTGCTCGCCATCCTGCGCGAGCACAAAGTCGTCGCCGCATGAGCGAGAATCTGCTGATCCAGACCCTGACCGGCAAGAGCGCCATCGCCGGCGTGTTCGGCTGGCCGATCAGCCATTCGCGCTCGCCGCGGCTGCACGGCTATTGGCTCAGGAAATATGGCATCGATGGCGCCTATGTGCCCTTCGCCACGCATCCGACCAACCTGGAGCGGGCGATCCGCGCTTTGCCGGCGCTCGGTTTCAAGGGCGGCAACATCACTCTGCCGCACAAAGAGCGCGCGCTGACCATGGTCGATGAGGTGACCAAGGTCGCCAAGCGCATCGGCGCGGTCAACACGCTGATGGTGCGCGAAGACGGCACGATCCTGGGCGACAACACCGACGGCTACGGTTTCCTGGCGCACCTGATCTCGACGCGGCCGGACTGGTCCGGCGGCAACGGGCCGGGCGTGGTGCTGGGCGCCGGCGGTGCCGCGCGCGCCGTGGTGGTGGCGCTGCTGGAAGCCGGCGTGCCGGAAGTGCGCCTGATCAACCGCACCACGCGCCGCGCCGAAGAATTGGCGCAGGAGATCGGCGGGCCCATTGTCGTGAAGGCGTGGGAGGAAAGGGAGGCCGCGCTGAAGGATGCCGGCATCCTGGTGAACAGCACCAATCTGGGGCAGGCGGGCCAGACGCGGCTGGAGATCGCGCTCGATCAATTGCCGACAAGCGCCCTGGTCTACGACATCGTCTATACGCCGCTGATGACCGACCTGTTGCTGGCGGCGGATGCGCGCGGCAACCCCATCGTCGACGGCATCGGCATGCTGCTGCACCAGGCCACCCCCGGCTTCGCCGCCTGGTTCGGCCGCGAGCCGGAAGTGACGGCGGAACTGCGCAGCTTCGTCCTGGGGCAATAGGAGTGATGCGGCAAACAATTATCACTCGCTGCCCCCACCCTAACCCTCCCCCGTTCCGGTGGAGGGAACACACCGCGCACTTCATCTCCCTCCACCAGCCGTGGGCTGGGGGAGGGTTGGGGAGGGGGCAGTTGCAGCGCCGGCTTTCACTCTCGTCATACGCATGCGCATCCTCGGCCTGACTGGCTCCATCGCCATGGGCAAGTCGACGGCGGCTTCCATGCTGCGGCGCATGGGCGTGCCGGTGCATGATTCGGACGCGGCGGTGCATGCGCTGACCCGGCCCGGCGGCGCCGCGATCCCGCGCATCACCGCGGCCTTTCCGGACGTGAGCGCGGGGCCTGGCATCAATCGCGGCGCGCTCAGCCAGCGCGCCTTCGACGATCCCGCCGTGCTGCGCAAGCTGGAAGAGATTCTGCACCCGATGGTGCGCGCCGAGACCGCGCGCTTCCTGAAGCGGCAGCGCGCGCGCGGTCAGAAGCTGGTGGTGCTGGACGTGCCGCTGCTGCTGGAGACTGGCGGGGAGAAGCGCTGCCATGCCGTCGCCGTGGTCAGCGCCCCGCGGGTCGTGCAATTGCGACGCGTGCTGGATCGTCCTGGCATGTCCTTGCGCAAGCTGCACGGCATCGAAGCCCGCCAGATGCCGGACGTGGAAAAGCGCAAGCGCGCCGATTTCGTCATCCCCACCGGCCTCGGCCGCCGCGCCACCTGGGTGGCGCTGAGAAAGGCGGTCAGGAAGATGCGCAACCGCAACTTCAAGAAATCCGCGGCTTCGGCGCCGGGTTAAGGCCCCTATCCGGCGGATTTTTTGCGAAAACGGGGTGGAAAAGCCGAAGTCTGACAACCCCGTCAGGCTAGCGCCAGAAAATCCATCTAAAGTCGCGCGCTCGAACCAGCACGGAGCAGGCGCGCGTGAACCACGCCAAGACATTTGAAGCGGCGGCCGCGGAACGGCTCGCATCGGTCGCGGCGGATTTCTCTCCGGTGCAGCCGCATAAGCGCGATGCCGGCTGGCTGCCGGTCGGCGCGCGCGGGCGGCATCTGCTGCGCCGCATCGTGCTGGCCGATCATTCGCCGGGCGGCCTGGCGCGACTGGCCGACCAGTTCTTCCTGCGGCCTTTGTCGAGCCTCGCGCGCATCGTGCCGCTGATCTGGCTGGTCGGGCCGAAGGCGCGGCGCGACCTGGGCCTGCCGATTTCGAGGCAGCTCTACGATCTGGCGCGCATGGTGCTGGTCCATGGCGCCAAGCCCGCGATCTATTATCTGAGCGAGTGCTACAAGCCCGGCGCGATGGAAGAGGCCGGCTCGATCGTCATGCGCAACGAGATCAAGCACGGCATCGGCAAGGCGCTGAACCGCCTGGATCCCGAGGCGCTGAAACTGCGCCGCAACCTGGGCGACAAGCGCGAAGCGGCGAGATGGTGCGACGAGAACGGCTTGCCGCATGCAGGCCCGCTGATGCTGATCGAGGACGGCAAGACGATCCTGCTGGGCTCGGAGGCGGCGCTCGACCGCGACCTGTTCGCCAAGCGCCGCGAAGGCCGCGGCTCCTATGGCGTGACGCCTTACCGCCGCGTGGCGCCGTTCCAGTATCAGGACTTGGACGGCCGCATCCTGACCCTGAAGCAGATCACCGACGGGATCGCACAGCGCAAGCCGCGGCGAAGCTGGATGCTGGTGCCGCTGCTGCACACCCATCCGGACTTGGCCGACCTGACCGGCGATTCGCTGCTGACCTTCCGCGCCCTCACGTGCCTAGACGAGGAGATGCGCCCGGTCCTGACCAATCTCTATCTGCGCTCCATCACCAAGATCGAGCCGCATTGGGATGTCGGCCGCATCGAGGAATATGGCGCGCCGGTCGATCTGGATACCGGGCTGCTCGGGCCCATCACCGGCGACAAGCCGGAATGCCTGTCGGAATGGTTCGACCACCACCCGGTGACCGGCGCGCGGGTGACCGGGCGGCCGGTGCCGTTCTGGCGCGAGACGGCGCAACTGGCGATCGACGCGCACGCCACGCTGCCGGGCCGGGTGTTCATCGGCTGGGACATCGCCA
>DASZQC010000257.1:0-2580 GCA_035549815.1 Dongiaceae bacterium | reverse complement strand
GATGCCGGCCGCTCCGGGCGCATCCTCTTCTCGACCGGCGCCGGCCCCGACCACCCGGTGCACCCGCGCCTGCCCGAAAGCGCCTATCTGAAGGCGCTGCTGCTGCAGGTGGATTGATCACGCACACTCATCGTCATGGTCGGACTTGTTCCGACCATCCACGAGTTTCGATAGGCAAGTCTGAATAGGTCGCAGGTAAACTCGTGGATGGTCGTGCCAAGCACGACCATGACGAACTTTGCTGTTTGGAGAACAGGTTCTTACTGGTGCTCGCGGCTCTTATGCGCCGTCAGATTGGCGATGGCGTAGAAGGCCAGCAGGATGCAGAAGACGAAGAAGGCCAGACCGCCCCAATAGGTCAGGTCGTTATTGCCGCGCGCCGCGACCGACAGGGACGTGAAGCCGAACAGGGTCAGCGCCACCACGGTCCCGATTTTGCTCAAATCCATTGGTTTTTCCCTATCTTGGAGGCGCCAAAATAGGCAAGAGAGCTGTCCTATGCAAGATGGCCAGAAGGCGCTGTTCAAGCCGCATCCCGGTCCGGCAGTTCCAGCACGAAGGTGGCGCCCGTCGCCTCGTTGCGGGCGAGGCGCAGATCGCCGCCTTGGACGCGCATCAGCTCGCGGGCGATGGCTAGCCCTAAGCCGGTGCCGCCGCTGCGGGTCGAGCCCTGGAAGGGCACGAACAAGTTCTGCAGCGCCTTGGGCGGCAGGCCCGGCCCGTCATCGGCCACCTCGATCTCGATCTTGCCCTCGTTGCGCCGGGCGCGCAGCTCGACATGGGCAGCACCCATCTGAAGTGCGTTCTCCGCCAGATTATGGATCACGCGATAGAGCTGGCCGCGGTCGGCGGTCACCGCGAAATTGTCGGCGAAGTCCGCGCGCAACACCTTGGCGCCGTTCAGGTACTTTTCCAGATTCTCGCCCAGCTCCTCCTGCAGGTCGGCCAGCGGAAAGTGCTCGTAGAGCGGTTTGCTCGGCCCTTCGCGGGTGAAGTTCAGCGTGTCGCTGCACAAGGCGATGGCGCGGTCGAGCGAGCGCACCAGCGCCGGCGCCATCTTGCGCACCTCCGGATTGTCGCTGTGCGCCAGCCGGTCGGCGACCAGTTGCGCCGTCGCCAGCACGCCGCGCAGATCGTGGTTGATCTTGGTGACGGCGGTGCCCAGCGCCGCCAGCCGCTCGCGCTGCTTGAGCGCCTTCTGGATCTGCTTCTGCATCTGGTTGAATTCGCGCTCGGCGACACCGATCTCGTCGCTGCGGCGCCGCGCCGCCTCGTCGCGCGACATGTCTTCCGGGTTGGCGCGGAACTCCATCATGCGTTGGGTCAGGTTGCGCATGGGGCGGATCAGCAGCCATTGCAGCGCCAGGAAGATGAGCGTCGCCGTCACCAGGGAGATGACGATGCTGAGCCCCAGGATGCGCCAGGAATAGGCGATCATCTCCTGCCGCAGCGGCGCCTCGTCCAGCACGATGTCGAGCACGGCGTCGCCGGCGCGCGGCGTCTGGCCCTTCACCCGCAGCAGGCGGTTGCCGTCGTCGAACAGGGTGACGAACGCATCCTTGATCAGGGTTGGCGCCATCTGGTTGCTGAGATCGACCGTGGCATCGATGATCTGCGCCGAGGACATGGAGCCGCGCAGCAGCAGGTTCTTGCCCTCCGCCGTGTGCAGGGCGACGCGCCGCGCGCCGGCGGTATCCAGCAGCTTCAGCTCCAGCTCCGGGTCGATCATGTAGTCGGGGGTCGCCTCCAGGGCCAGGATCGCCAGATAGGCGTTGGCCAGGCGTTCCTGCAACCAGGCCTCGCGGAAGCGCGCGATCGAGGGCGCGTAGATCAGCACCTCGCTCAGCATCACGAAGCAGACGGTCAAGACCAGGAGCCGGGCGGACAATCCCCGGCCAAAACCGGGCAGCGCTGGCTGTTTTTCCGACATCCTCAAATCCGGCCCAAGGTCCGGGGTCAGACGCCGCGGGAGCGCGACGGTCGCATCAGGTTAGATAGCGATTCAGCCGAAACGGCGCAAGCAGGCCACCAGCCGGCGGACCCAGGGTGAGAACAGCTTCGGCGCGTAGAACTGCCCCGCCGCGCGCTTGGAAAGCTCGCTTAAGGTCGGATACGGCAGCATCAGCCCGGCCAGGGCGGACAGCTTCAGCCGCCTGGACATGGCCAGCGCCCAGGGCGCTAGCAATTCCCCCGCCTGCCGGCCGACCAAGGTCACGCCCAGGATGTTGCCCTTGCGGTCGGAGATGACCTTGATGAACCCGTCGGTTGCGCGCTCGGTCCGGGCGCGGTCGTTGTCGGCGTAAGGCAGGCGCGTCACCGTGATCTCCGCGTGCCCCTGCCGCGCCGCGGCTTCGGCCCCGGCTTGCGTTAGCCCGATCTGCGCCAGCTCGGGGTCGGCATAGGTGACCCAGGGCAGCGCGCGCGTGTCGAACCTGGCCGGCAGGCGGAACAGGGCGCTGCGGATGACGAGACCGGCCTGCGCGCCGGCGACATGGGTGAAGGCCGGGCCGCCGGTGCAATCGCCGATCGCATAGACGCGCCGGTTGCCGGTCCGCAGGCCCGCATCGACCTTGATGCCCT
>DASZQC010000256.1:0-1881 GCA_035549815.1 Dongiaceae bacterium | reverse complement strand
TCACCGCAAGCTGCGAGAAGGCGATGAAGGCGGAGTGGGACGCGCAGAAGCTGGACGCCAACAATCCGGCGGCGCACGCGGTGATGGTCAAATACTGTTCCTGCACCAGCCAGGCGGTGGTGAGCTACCTGAATGCGGGCGAGATCATCGCCTTTGCCACCAATCCGGAGCAAGAGCCGGCGGCGAGCAAGATGAAGCCGCATTTCGTGGACTGCCAGGAGCGTGCGCGCAAGGTCGGGTCGAACCTGACGGGAGGCGGCTAGATGCGCAAATGGCTGCTGATCATCCTGGGCGTCGTCGGCGTGGCGGTGGTCGCGGTGCTGGGCTTGAGCTGGTACGCGCTGAACAAGCCGGTCGACCTGAGTTCACCGACCGGCCAGGCCTATGCCGAGAACTTCAAGAAAGAGTTCAACGATAGCTGCCTGAGCGAAGCGGAGAAGGCGGCCGGCGCCGCCGACGAGGCGATGAAGGCCAAGTTTGTCGTGGCTTGCGCTTGCGCCGCCGACGCCGTGTTCGAGGAATACAAGGACGAACCGCCGGCCAAGATGTTTACCCTGACCTCGGACGAGGGCGAGCGGGACACGATGAACCGGATCATGACCACATGCGCGCAGCAGGCGGGCCTGCAATGACGCCGCTTTGGAAGGGAAGCCAGCCATGAGCGATACCAATTTCGATGTCATCATCGTGGGCGGCGGGCCGGGCGGCTATGTCGCTGCGATCCGCGCGGCGCAACTCGGCCTGAAGACCGCGTGCGTGGAGCGCGAGCATCTGGGCGGCATCTGCCTCAACTGGGGCTGCATCCCGACCAAGGCGCTGCTGCGCTCGGCCGAGGTCGGCCATCTGCTCAAGCATGCGGATGCCTATGGCTTCAGCGCCACTGGCGTCAGCTTCGATCTGAAGAAGGTGGTGGAGCGCTCGCGCAAGGTGGCGAACCAGCTTTCCATGGGCGTGAAGGGCCTGCTGAAAAAGAACAAGGTGACGGTGTTCGACGGCCATGGCCGGCTGAACGGTACCGGCAAGCTGAAGGTCGAGAAGGACGGCAAGCCGGTCGCGGACCTGACCGCCAAGCACATCATCCTGGCGACCGGCGCCCGCGCCCGCGCGCTGCCCGGCCTGGAGCCGGACGGCAAGCTGATCTGGACCTACAAGGAAGCCATGGTACCGACGACGATGCCGAAATCGCTGCTGGTGGTCGGCAGCGGCGCCATCGGCATCGAGTTCGCCAGCTTCTACCGCAATCTCGGCGCCGAGGTGACGGTGGTCGAGGTGATGGACCGCGTGCTGCCGGTCGAGGATGTCGAAATCTCCGCCTTCGCCAGGAAAGCGTTCGAGAAGCAGGGCATGAATATCCTGACCTCCGCCACGGTAAAGGCGCTGAAGAAGGGCAACGACAACGTCACCGCGACCGTGGAGGCGGGCGGCAAGTCGCAGGAGATCACCGTCGATCGCGTGATACTCGCCGTCGGCATCGTCGGCAACGTGGAGAATCTCGGCCTCGAAGGCACCAAGGTGAAGGTCGAGAAGACCCACGTCGTCACCGACAGCTATGGCGCCACCGGCGAGCCGGGCGTCTACGCCATCGGCGATCTCGCCGGGCCGCCCTGGCTGGCGCACAAGGCGAGCCACGAGGGCGTGATCTGCGTGGAGAAGATCGCCGGCGTCAAAGATGTCCATCCGATGGATGTGCGCAACATACCGGGGTGCACCTATTGCATGCCCCAGGTGGCCAGCGTCGGCCTGACCGAGCAGGCGGCCAAGGACAAAGGCTACGACGTGAAAGTGGGTAAATTCCCCTTCATCGGCAACGGCAAGGCCATCGCGCTGGGCGAGCCGGAGGGTCTGGTCAAGACCGTGTTCGACGCCAAGACCGGCGAATTG
>DASZQC010000255.1:0-4326 GCA_035549815.1 Dongiaceae bacterium | reverse complement strand
TCAGCGGCAGTTCTTCCGCCAAGGCGCGCTCCAGGCGCTGGATCAGATCGTCATGCTGGCCGAGATCCGTCATCGCCTTTTGCAGCAACGCTGGCGGCGCGCCGAAGCGGGCGGCGGCGAAATGGCCCTTGATCTCGCGTGCGGCTTTCAGCCCGTCGCGGATGGCGGCGAGGTCGCGCGGGCCGCCGCGGTCCAGCGACAGGCGCTGCAACGCCCGCTCCAGGTCCGGCGCGCGCTTCAACGCCTCGCGCAGATCCTCCATCAGACGCACTTCGTTGACCAGATACTCGATCGCGTCGTGGCGCGCGGCGATGGCGGCGATATCGGTCAGCGGCGCCGCCAGCCAGTCGGCCAACAGGCGGGCGCCGCCGCCGGTCACGGTGCGGTCGATGATGGCGAGCAGGCTGCCCTGCCGCTCGCCGCTCAAGGTGCGGGAAAGCTCCAGGTTGCGCCGGGTTGCCGCGTCGATCTCCAGGATGGCGCCGGCGCCGATCCGCGCCAGGGCGGACAGGCGCGGCATCTTGCCCTGCTGGGTCAACTCGACATAATCGAGGATGGCGCCGGCGGCCGCGATCTCGCCGCGCGTGAAGGCGCCGAAGGCATCCAGCGTCGCCACCTTGTGGAAATTCTGCAGCCGCAGCCGCGCATTCTCGCTGTCGAAGCGCGCATTGGGCAGCGGCGACAGGGCGGATTTCCAATCCTGGAACAATTCGAACAGATCGCTCTGCGCCAGCAGCCGCTCCGGCAGCAGGATCTCGTTCGGGTCGAGGCGGGCGAGGGCGGCGGAAAGGCCGGCCTTGGCGATCGCCTGGGCGCGGAACTGGCCGGTGGAGATGTCGACCCAGGCGAGGCCGAGCTGGTTGCCGGCATCGGCCAGCGCGCAGAGGTAATTGTGGCGGCGCGCCTCCAGCAGGCCGTCCTCGGTCAGGGTGCCGGGCGTCACCACGCGCACCACCTCGCGCCGCACCACGGATTTGCTGCCGCGCTTCTTGGCCTCCGCCGGGTCCTCCACCTGCTCGCAGACCGCGACCTTGAAGCCGGCGCGGATCAGGCGGTTCAGGTAGCCTTCCGCGGCGTGGATCGGCACGCCGCACATGGAGATCGGCTCGCCCAGATGCGTGCCGCGCTTGGTCAGGACTATGTCTAAGGCGCCTGCGGCGCGGACCGCATCGTCGAAGAACAACTCGTAGAAATCACCCATCCGGTAGAACAGCAGCGAATCCGGATGCTGGCGTTTCACACCCAGATACTGCGCCATCAGCGGGGAGGGCGCGTCGCCGGAGCCGGCCGTCAGCTCCGGCGGCAGGGAAGGCGCGTCGTTCATCGCGCCCACCCCGGGGCCGCATCGGGGTAGGCGAAATCTTTTGTTGGGCTGCCCGGACTCATCCGCATGATGTTTGCGCTATCATCCCGCCACTTGTGCCATACCGCATTGCAGCACACGGCAATGCTTTGCAAGCCTGACCAATTCATGCAAGCCTGAACCCTGCGCCAGAGAGACAAGGCGAGACTTTTCTGGGGGTTTGAGCCAATTCCATGACCATCAACAAACCGCGCATCACCGAAGAGGAAGCGCTTCTATTCCACTCGACCGGTCGTCCGGGCAAGGTCGAAATCGTCGCGACCAAGGCGCTGACCACCCAACGGGACCTGTCGCTCGCTTACTCCCCCGGCGTCGCCTATCCCTGCCTCGCCATCGAGAAGGATCCCGATACCGCGTACGATTATACCGCCAAGGGCAATCTGGTGGCGGTGATTTCCAACGGCACCGCCGTGCTGGGCCTCGGCGATCTCGGCGCGCTCGCCTCCAAGCCGGTGATGGAGGGAAAGGCCGTTCTGTTCAAGCGATTCGCCGATATCGATTCGATCGACCTGGAAGTCGATACGCGCGATGTGAACGAGTTCGTCAATTCCGTGCGCTTCCTCGGCCCATCTTTCGGCGGCATCAACCTGGAGGATATCAAGGCGCCGGAATGCTTCATCATCGAGCAGCAATTGCGCGAGATGATGGATATCCCGATCTTCCACGACGACCAGCACGGCACCGCGATCATCTCGACCGCCGGCCTGATCAACGCGCTGCACCTGACGGGGCGCAATTTGCGCGACATCAAGCTGGTGGTGAACGGCGCGGGCGCCGCCTCCATCGCCTGCGTCGAGTTGCTGAAGGCGATGGGCCTGCCGCACAACAACGCCGTTCTGTGCGACACCAAGGGCGTCATCTACAAGGGCCGCACCGAGGGCATGAACCAGTGGAAATCTGCCCACGCGGTGGAGACCAAGGCGCGCAGCCTGGAACAGGCGATGGAAGGCGCCGACGTCTTCTTCGGCCTGTCGGTGAAGGGCGCCGTCACCCAGGCGATGGTGAAGGGCATGGCCGACCAGCCGATCATCTTCGCCATGGCCAATCCCGACCCGGAGATTACGCCGGAAGAGGTGCGGGCGGTGCGCAGCGACGCCATCGTTGCCACCGGCCGCAGCGACTATCCGAACCAGGTGAACAACGTCCTCGGCTTCCCGTACATCTTCCGCGGCGCGCTCGACGTGCGGGCGCGCACCATCAACGACCAGATGAAGATCGCCGCCGCCGAGGCGCTTGCCGCGCTCGCGCGGCAGGACGTGCCCGATGAAGTCGACGCGGCCTATTCCGGTCGCCGCCTGCGCTTCGGGCCGGAATACATCATCCCGGTGCCGTTCGACCCGCGCCTGATCTCCAGCATTCCTTCCGCCGTCGCCAAGGCGGCGATGGATAGCGGCGTGGCGCGCCGGCCGATCATCGACATGGAGACCTACAAGGCCTCGCTCGCCGCGCGCCTCGACCCGGCGGCGGGTTCCATGCATTTGATCTTCGAGCGGCTGCACCACAATCCACGCCGCGTCGTCTTCGCCGAGGGCGAGGAGGAAAAGGTCATCCGCGCCGCCATCGCTTATCGCCAGGCGGGCTATGGCACGCCGGTCCTGATCGGCCGCACCGAACGCATCCAGGAGACCATCCGCCATGCCGGCCTCGGCGAGGCGGCGGGACTGGAGATCGTCAACGCCGCGAACTCGCAGCACACCGAGCTTTATCGCGAGATGCTCTATGCCCGCCTGCAGCGCCAGGGCGCCCTGCAGCGCGACGTGCAGCGCATGGTCAATCTCGATCGCAACATCTTCGGCGCCTGCATGGTGCAGGCGGGCCATGTCGACGCCATGGTGACCGGCGTCACCCGCTCCTTCGCCGTCTCGCTGGACGAGGTGCTGCGCGTCATCGACACGCGCCCCGGTCATACGCTGATGGCGCTCAGCATCGTGGTGGCGCGCGGCCGCACGGTGCTGATCGCCGACACCTCGGTGCATGAGCTGCCGACCGCGGAGCAGCTTGCCGACTTCGCCGTGCAATCGGCCTCGCTGGCGCGGCAACTCGGCCACGAGCCGCGCGTGGCCTTGCTCTCCTTCTCCAATTTCGGCAACCCGCCGCGCGAAAAGGCCGAGCGCATCCGCGAGGCGGTCACCGTGCTCGACCACCGCCATGTCGATTTCGAATATGAAGGCGAGATGCAGGCCAACGTGGCGCTGGATTACGGGCTGATGAAGCAGCTCTATCCGTTCTCGCGCTTGAGCGGCCCGGCCAACATCCTGATCATGCCGGCGTTGCACTCCGCCAACATCAGCGCCAAGCTGATGCAGCAACTGGGCGAGACGGTGATCGGCCCGGTTCTGGTCGGCCTGTCCAAGCCGGTGCAGATCGTCCAGATGGGCGCCACGGTGAACGACATCCTCACCTCCGCCGCCTTCGCCGCGCTGGCGACGATGGTGCATGTGCGCTGAAAGCGCACGGATGTGGATGTGCGCTGAAAGCGCACCGGGGCGCATGTGCGGTAGATCCGGCTCCCAAGCTTGACTCTATGTAAGTCATGACTTACCATTAGTTATGACTTACGCAATTCATGCCCTGGATGTCCTGGCCGACCCTACCCGTCGGAGAATATTGGAGAAATTACGCCAGGGGCCCTGCGCGGTGGGCGAGATCGCGGCCAATCTGCCGGTCAGCCGGCCGGCGGTGTCGCAGCATCTGAAGCTCCTGAAGGAGACCGGCCTGGTGGCCGAGCGTCGGGAGGGCACCCGGCATTACTTCACTTTGTCGCCCGAGGGGCTGGGCGATCTGCGTGCCTATATCGACGGGCTGTGGAGCGATGCGCTGGCGGCCTTCGCGGCGCATGTCGCGCAGGGACCGGCCGATGAGTGACAACGTCACCGCCTTCCAGATCCCACCGGTGGAGAAATCCATCCTGGTGCCCTGCGCGCCGGACCGCGCCTTCCGCGCCTTCACCGCGGAAATCGGCC
>DASZQC010000254.1:0-2376 GCA_035549815.1 Dongiaceae bacterium | reverse complement strand
CGACCACATCCATGTCCCCAGCGCCGTCTTCACCACGCCGGAAATCGCCACCATCGGCCTGTCGGAGGAAAAAGCGCTGCTCAAGGGCCACAGCGTCGATATTTACAAGTCGACCTTCCATCCCCTGCTGCACACGCTGGGCGGGCGCGCGGTCCGCACCCTGATGAAGCTGGTGGTGGATGCGAAAACCCGCAAGGTGCTGGGCTGCCACATCTTCGGCGACCATGCCTCGGAGATCGTCCAGGTCGTGGCGGTGGCGCTTCGCATGGGCGCGACCAAAGAGGATTTCGACAGCACGATCGCGCTGCACCCCACGGCCGCCGAGGAACTGGTCACGATGCGCACGAAGAGCTACTCGCGCCGGCCGTAAGTTGGCGTGGGCCCGCCATGCCGCCGGCAACCCCGGCCGGCAGAAGGCCCGCCCGGCAGGGTAAACGGCCTGCCGGCGCTCATCCGTGGCGGCGCGGCTCGTGCGGTAATTCGCCGAACCCCGCGCCGATGGTTTCCACCGGCGGGTGCGGGGCGGCCGCCGCAAGGGGTGCCGCTCAGGCCTGAGAACGGCGAAATACCGGGCGGCGTCAAGGGCGCCCCCGACACGATGACCGTGACCAGAAGTCGGTGGTAAATTGTCCCCCTATCGCCTATACCCACGCCCGGCCGGGATATTCCCGGCGCGGCACAGGATTTGACATTTGAAGGGAGTAACCGGCGTGGCCCAAACGACCTGGACCCCGCAGAGCTGGCAGGAAAAACCCGCACGCCAGATGCCGGATTATCCGGACAAGGCGGCGCTGGACCGCGTGCTGGCGCAACTGAAGTCCCACCCCCCGCTGGTCTTCGCCGGCGAGGCCCGCAATCTCATGACGGCGCTGGGCCAGGTCGCCGCCGGCAAGGCATTCCTTCTTCAAGGGGGGGACTGCGCCGAGAGTTTTGCCGAATTCCATCCCGACAATATCCGCGACACCTTCCGCGTGCTGCTGCAGATGGCGGTGGTGCTGACCTTTGCCGCCGGCGTGCCCGTGGTGAAGGTGGGCCGCATCGCCGGCCAGTTCGCCAAGCCGCGCTCCGACGATTTCGAGAGCCGCGACGGCGTCACCCTGCCGTCCTATCGCGGCGACAATGTCAATTCCAGCGAGTTCACGCCCGAGGCGCGGATTCCCGACGCCCAGCGCCTGTTGATGGGTGTCGCCCAGTCGGCGGCAACGCTGAATCTCCTGCGCGCTTTCGCCCAGGGCGGCTATGCCGACCTGCACAATGTCCATCGTTGGATGCTGGGCTTCATAGCGGACTCGCCGGCCAGCGAAAAATACAAAGGTCTCGCACAGCGTATCACCGAAACGCTCGAATTCATGGACGCCTGCGGCATCAATTCCGATACCGTGCCCCAGTTGCGCGGCACCGATTTCTATACGAGCCACGAGGCGCTGCTGCTGCCGTTCGAGCAGGCGATGACCCGCGTCGATTCCACCACCGGCGACTGGTACGACACCTCCGCCCACATGCTTTGGATCGGCGACCGCACCCGCCAGCTTGACGGTGCCCATGTCGAATTCATGCGCGGGATCAAGAACCCGATCGGCCTGAAATGCGGTCCCAGCCTTGAGCCCGACGACCTGCTGCGTTTGATCGACGCGCTCAATCCGCAGAACATACCCGGCCGGCTGACCCTGATCGCGCGCTTCGGCTCCGATCGTGTCGCCGAAAAGCTGCCGCCCCTGGTCCGCGCCGTGAAGCGCGAGGGCGCCCAGGTGGTGTGGTCGTCCGATCCCATGCACGGCAACACCATCAAGCTGAAGTCCGGCTACAAGACCAGGCCCGTCGACCGCATCCTGGAAGAGGTCAAGAGCTTCTTCGCCATCCATCGCGCCGAGGGCACCCATGCCGGCGGCGTGCATTTCGAGATGACGGGGCAGAATGTCACCGAATGCCTGGGCGGGGCCCAGGGGCTGAAGGAAGTGGATCTCAAGGACCGCTACCAGACCGCCTGCGATCCGCGGCTCAATGCCAGCCAGGCGCTGGAGCTTGCCTTCCTGATTGCCGAAGGCATCCGCGACGAGCGCATCAAGCATTCGCAGTTGGCCGCCTCGGCTTGACCCGATGGGCATAGCGCGGCTGCTCGCCAAAGGCTGGATCATTTTCTGCCTGTTTGCGGGAGCCCATGCGCTGCGCTTTGCGATCAAGAGCGGTGTGCCGCTGCAATCCAGTATTCTCGCCATCGGCATCTGCGCCCTTTTGTTCATGGCCATGGGCCTGTTGTTCGTGGGCGGCTTCGGCGTCTCCGCGTCCCATGCTTCGGGCACGCCCCGGATCGGAGGCTTCAGGGCGGATCATCTGATCCCCGGCTTCAACGAAGGGGTTTTCCTGCTCTTCGTCGCG
>DASZQC010000253.1:0-15045 GCA_035549815.1 Dongiaceae bacterium | reverse complement strand
GCCGCACCGCAGGCGACCCTGGCCGAGCTGGCCTTCGCCGCGGAGGATGAGGGGGCGCCGCCGACCATCCTGACCGGTGGCGCCTGCAGCGCCGCGCAACTGGCCGGCGACGAGGGCGGCACCATCACCTCCGCCGCGCGGCTCAGCGGCTGGGGCATCGTGTTCGGCGCCTATCCGGACAAGGCGAAGGCGCAGAAAGTGCTGGAGCAGGCGCGCAAGTCGCTGGGCCCGCTCGCCAAGGGCGGCCGGCCGGCGATCGTGCAGAAGGCCTATGAGGGCAGCGCCAAATACAGCGCCATGCTGGTCGGCCTGGAGCAGGGCGCGGCAGGCAAGGCCTGCAAGGCCTTGTGGGAGCAGAACGCCTATTGCCTGGCGCTCAGCCCCCAGGTCCTGGGCAACCCCGACATGGTGTGGCGTTGATCACAAGACCGGGCGGTTCGCGCGCGGGATCGTGACTTGGAGGAACTTTGTCGGCTCTCCATTTTTGATCATGGGGACGCCGCTATTGGCAAAGTCATGAGTCATCTGAGGCAATTCGTTTCGCACCGGCCCAGAACCTTGCACCAATCGGGGGCTCGCATGGCGTTTCTTGCCGTGCTGGGTGCGCTTGTGCTTGGCGCCTGCAGCACGCCGGCGCCGCCCAAACCGGCCATGGTGCCGTTGGGACAGACCGGCGATTTCGGCTATAGCGCGCACGATATCGATCCCAACCGGATCGAGGTCACTTATACCGGCGCCTCGGTGAAGGTGCCGACCGATGCCAGCCGCAACGATCCCAGCGTGCAGGCGGAGCTGGCCAAGACCCGCGACCTCGCCCTGTGGCGCGCGGCGCAGATCGCCGATGAGCGCGGCATGGCCGCCATGAAGATCGAGAAGGAATCGAGCGACACCGACGTCAATGTCCGGCGCGACTATGTGGCGCGGCCTTACCCCTTTGCTTACGGGCCGGGCTTCTGCTGCGGTTACGGCTATGGCTATCGCCACTACGGCTATTACGGGTCGCCCTGGTGGTTCAACGACTACCCATACTATTACGCGCCGGTGAAGCGTGCGGCCGGCCGCGTCACCACCACGTTGACCGTGCAGTTGTTCAAGGTCCGCAACGTCGATGATGCGACGCAGATCTCGGTCGCGGACACGCTGAGCAAGATGAAGGCAGAACGGACCGGCGCCGCTTACTGAAGAGTTTATCGATCCAGGGGCAGGAGGCGGCTGCGCGGCGCGATCGAGGTCATGTCGTCCAGGCTGAGACAGTGGGTGACGGTCCGGCCGTCATTCGACAATGGCAGCAACACCCATTCGAACACGCAATCCTCGCGGCCGCCGAAACTGATCGTCGACAGGCCGTAAAGCGGCGCACCCGATTCCGCGACCTTCACATAGAGCAGACGGTTGAGCGCGATGGATTGGGGAGACCAACCGGTTTCGTCCAGCCAGCGGTTGGAGAAATCCTCGCCGCTGATCCGCGCGACCTCCGTGCCGACCACGCGGTAGCGCACGCGGAACGGGTCGTAGTGCAATTCCATGATCGAGATGTAGGGCAGCCAGCGGGCCAGATCGACCGGGTCGATCTCTTCCCGGCGGGGCATGGGCCGGTCGCCGCGCACCGAATCCCAATGACGCTCAAGCTCGGCGATCAGACGCGAGGTAATCTCGCTCCGTTCCATGAAGCAAATCTGCCCCTGGAGCCACTCGCATTCCGCCATTCTGAAAGCCCGTCCCTTACCCCATGGCAGTATAGGGGCTTGCAACTGTGGGGCTAGATTAATTGAATGGACTAAGCCATCCGAAGCAGACCCATCCGATTCGGGTAGGGGGATCGTAACCAGATGACGGAACATACGTCCGCGAGCGGCTTTGGCTTCTGGTCCCGGTTGAGGGCCTATTTCTTCGCCGGCATCCTGATCACCGCGCCGGTCAGCCTGACCATCTATCTGTCCTGGCTGTTCATTTCCTTCGTCGATGACTGGGTCTTCAGTCTGCTGCCGCCGGATTACAATCCGGAATCCTATTTGCCGTTCTTCATCCCCGGAGTCGGGCTGCTGCTGGCTTTGGTGGGGCTGACGGTCATCGGGGCGCTGACGGCCGGAATCCTCGGGCGCGCGGCGCGGCGGCTGATCGACGGCGTGCTCAACCGTGTGCCGGTGATCCGCTCACTTTATGCCGCGATCAACCAGATCATGGAAACGGTGCTGGCCAACAAATCCTCGGCGTTCCGTGAATGCGTGCTGATCGAATATCCGCGCAAGGGCATCTGGACCCTGGGCTTCATCACCGGAATCTCGCAGGGCGAGGTGCAGGATGTCACCCAAGACACCGTCATCAACGTCTTCGTGCCGACCACGCCGAATCCGACCTCCGGCTTCCTGCTGTTCGTGCCGGAGCGCGACGTCATCCGCCTGCAGATGCCGATCGAGGATGGGCTGAAGCTGGTGATCTCCGGTGGCATCGTGACGCCGCCTTCGCCCAAGGCGCAGCTCGAAGCGGCACCCGTCAGCCCGACGCTAGATGCTTGATCGCCTCGTCCTGGTGGAAGAGATAGAGCAGCAGGCGTAGCGCCTCGCCGCGCTTGCTCTTGAGCGTCAGGTCGCGATCGACCACCAATTGCGCGTCGTCGCGCGCCATCGCCAGCAGATCGCCATGCACGGCAAGGTCGGCCAGGCGGAATTCCGGCAGGCCGCTTTGCCGGGTGCCCAGCACTTCGCCGCCGCCGCGCAGCCGCAGATCCTCCTCCGCGATGCGGAAGCCATCCTCGGTCTCGCGCAGGATCTGCAAGCGCGCCTTGGCGGTCTCGCCCAGGGGCGCCTGGTAGAGCAGCAGGCAGCTTGACTTGGCGCTGCCGCGCCCGACCCGGCCGCGCAGCTGATGCAGCTGCGCCAGGCCGAAGCGCTCGGCATGCTCGATCACCATGATGGTCGCTTCCGGCACGTTGACGCCGACCTCGATCACCGTGGTCGCCACCAGGATATCGGCCTCGCCGGCCGCGAAGGCTGCCATCGCCGCATCGCGGTCGGCGGCCTTCTGCTTCCCGTGGACCAGCCGCACGCGCTCGCCGAACATCTGCGCCAGCATGCGATGCCGCTCGGTGGCGGCCGCCAAGTCGACTTGCTCGGATTCATCCACCAGCGGGCAGATCCAATAGATGCGCGCGCCGCCGGCGATGGCGCGGCGTAAACTGTCGGCCACTTCGTGCAGCCGCTCCAGCGGCAAAGTGCGCGTGTCGATCGGCTGCCGGCCCGCCGGCTTCTCGGTCAGCTTGGAAACGTCGATATCGCCATAGGCCGTCAGCATCAGGGTGCGCGGGATCGGCGTCGCCGTCATCACCAGCAAATCGATGCCGGCGCCCTTGTCGGCCAGTGCCTGGCGCTGCTTCACGCCGAAACGGTGCTGCTCGTCGATCACCGCCAGGCGCAGATCGGCGAAATCCACACCCTCCTGCACCAGCGCATGGGTGCCGACGATCAGCTTCAGATCGCCGTTGCCGAGGCGGCCCAGCAGCGCCTCGCGCGCCTTGCCCTTGTCGCGGCCGGTGAGCAGCGCCAGTTCGATGCCGGCCCTGGCGCAAAGCGGCTCCAACGTCGCGAAATGCTGCCGCGCCAGGATGTCGATCGGCGCCAGCAAAGCGGCCTGGCCGCCGGCCTCGATCGCATTCGCCATGGCGAGCAAGGCGACCACCGTCTTGCCGCTGCCGACGTCGCCTTGCAGCAGGCGCAGCATCCGGGTGGGCGCCGCCATATCGGCCAGGATTTCCTCGACCGCCTGGGTCTGCGAGTTGGTGAGCTGATAGGGCAGGGCGGCGGCGATCTTCTTGCGCAGCGCGCCGTTGCCCTTGTTGGTGCGGCCCGCCTTGCGCTTGTTGCGGGCGCGGACGATGGCGAGCGCCAACTGGTTGCTCAGCAGTTCGTCATAGGCGAGGCGCTGCCGCGGCGACGCCAATGCCGATAGCTCCGCGTCACCCTGCGGATGATGCGCCGCCATGAGGGCGTCATGCCAGCCCGTCCATTTGCGCTGCGCCAGCAGCGCGGGGTCCAGCCACTCGGTCAGCTTCGGCGCGCGGGCGAGGGCGGCGTCGATCGCCTTGCGCAGCACCTTGGGCGCCAGGCCGGCGGTCATCGGATAGACCGGCTCGATGATCTGGATCGACGCCAGCTCTTCCGCCGGCACGATATGGTCCGGATGCACCATGTTGAGTTGGCCGTCATAGCGCTCCAGCCGCCCGCTGATCGCGCGCATGGCGCCGACGGGCAAGGTCTTTTCCAGGTAATCGCCACGGACATTGAAAAAGACCAGGTCGAGATAGCCCGTGGGGTCGGAGCAGCGCACCTTATAGGGCGCGCGCGGGTTGTGCGGCTTCATGTGCCGTTCCACCCGGACCACCAGGGTGGCGATGGCGCCATGCTCGGCGGTGGAGACGTGGGGCTGGTGGCGGCGGTCGATCAGGCCGCTCGGCAGGTGCCAGAGCAGGTCGACCACCAGCGGACCGGCCAGTTTTTCCACCATTTTCGCCAGCCGTTGACCGATGCCCGGCAAACTGGTTATTGGCGCGAACAAGGGATTGAGGATATTCGGTCGCACCGTCGGGACTCGCGTCTGGCGGATAGGGTTCGGGCGGCCAAGCTAACGCGGCCGGGTGCGGCGGAAAAGGGCGATGAGCGTGCAGGAAACCGAGCTGGACGTGGCGCGGAAACGGCTGAAATTCCGCTCCTGGCATCGCGGCACGCGCGAGATGGATCTGCTGCTCGGCCGCTTCGCCGACAGCCATCTGGATTCCTTTGACGCGCCGCTGCTGGAGGCCTATGCAGCCCTGCTCGAAGAGAACGATCCCGACATTTACGACTGGGTCTGCGGCCGCGGCGCCGCGCCCGATGGCGCAATTTCGGCGGTGCTCGCCGCCTTGACCAGGTTCCACAACGCAAGCTGATCCGTGCTGAATTTGCCCTTCGCCATACCGGTTCCCGGCCGTCACCAGGTCGGCGGTGCGCCAGACGGCGCCGATGCGCTGCTAATCGCGGGCCTTGCCGCGATCGCACCCGGCGGCGTGCTGCATGTGGCGCGCGACGATTTGCACATGGCGCGGCTGACGGAGATCCTGCGCTTCGTCTCGCCCGAGCTGACGGTCATCGAGTTCCCGGCCTGGGACTGTCTGCCCTATGACCGCGCCTCGCCGCATCGCGACATCCTGGCCCGGCGCATCGACGCGCTGAGCCGCCTGGCCGCCATCTCGGAGAGCGAGCGGCGCAACCTGGTCATCGTCACCACCGTCTCCGCGATCCTGCAGCGCGTGCCGGCTCCGGCGAGCTTCGCCACCTCGGGCCTGGTCATCAAGCGGGGCGAGTCCTTGGAGCAGGCGCGCTTGATCGACTACCTGGTCGGCAAGGGTTATGCCCGCAGCGGGACGGTGGGCGAGGCGGGCGAGTTCGCGGTGCGCGGCGGCATTGTCGACCTGTTCCCGCCGGGAACGCAGATGCCGCTGCGCGTCGATTTCTTCGGCGACGAGGTCGAGGATCTGCGCCTGTTCGACCCGTTGTCGCAGCGCAGCCTGGGCAAGGTCGAGGAATTCAGCCTGAAGCCGATCAACGAGATCGAGCTGACCCCGGACGCGATCGAGAAATTCCGCACCAACTACCGCAGCGAGTTCGGCACGGCGGGCGCCGACGACCCGCTGTACGAGGCGATCAGCGCCGGCCGGCAATATCCCGGCATGGAGCACTGGCTGCCTTTGTTCGGGATCGAGCTGGTGCCCTTCACCGACTATGCGCCACGCGCCATCGTCACCCTGGACCACCAGACCGACGAGGCGACCAAGGCGCGGCTGGAAACCATCACTGATTTCTACCAGGCGCGGCGCGATTTGCAGGCGGCGGAGCGCGAAAGCGGCGCGCCAGTCTATCGCCCGCTGCCTGTCGCGCGGCTGTACCTGACCGACAATAGCTGGAACAAGCTGGTCGACAAGCACGTCACCCTGTCGCTGCATCCGTTCCAGGCCCCGGACGAGGGCGGCTGGCTGAATGGTGTCGGCCGCTTCGGCAAGAATTTCGCCGAGGCGCGCGCCGATCCCGACATCAATCTCTACGAGGCGGTTACCAAGGTCGTGCGCGCGGAGCAGCAGCAGGGCCGGCGGGTGTTGCTGACGGCAGGCTCGCAAGGCGCGCTGGAGCGACTGGGGCATCTGCTCAGCGAGCATGGCCTGGCGCAGCAGCAGACGATCGAGGATTGGACGTCGTTCGCCGCCTTGCCGGCCGGCACGCTCGGCCGCGCGGTGCTGCCGCTGGAGAACGGCTTCGCCACCGATGCGGCTTTGGTTCTGACCGAGCAGGACATCCTCGGCGACCGTCTGATCCGCACCGTCACCAAGAAAAAGAAGGCCGACACCTTCCTGCAAGAGCTGGCGAACTTCCACGCCGGCGATTACGTCGTGCATGTCGATCACGGCATCGGCCGCTACGAAGGCCTGGTGGCGCTGGAAGTCGGTGGCGCGCCGCACGATTGCCTGCGCGTCATCTATGACGGCAACGACAAGCTGTTCGTGCCGGTCGAGAATATCGACGTCTTGAGCCGCTATGGCGGCGAGGATGCGATCGTCCAACTGGACAAGCTGGGCGGCACCGCCTGGCAGGCGCGCAAGGCGCGGGTCAAGCAGCGCATCCGCGACATTGCCGAGCAATTGATGAAGACGGCGGCGAAGCGGGTCATCAAGACCGCCGATCCGTTGGCGGCGCCCGAGGGCCTGTTCGACGAATTCTGCGCCCGTTTCCCCTATGCGGAGACCGAGGACCAACAGAAAGCCATCGCCGAGGTGCTGACCGACATGAGCAGCGGCAAGCCGATGGATCGGCTGGTCTGCGGCGATGTCGGCTTCGGCAAGACCGAGGTGGCCCTGCGCGCCGCCTTCGTCGCCGCCATGTCCGGCAAGCAGGTGGCGGTGGTCACGCCGACGACCTTGCTGTGCCGCCAGCATTTCAAGACTTTCAACGAGCGCTTCCACGGATTCCCGGTCACGGTGCGGCAGATGTCGCGCCTGGTGACCAACAAGGAGATGGCGGAGACCAAGGATGCGCTGAAGGCCGGCCGCGTCGACATCGTCATCGGCACCCATGCGCTGCTGTCCAAGTCGATCGAGTTCAGGAATCTCGGCCTGCTGATCGTCGATGAGGAGCAGCATTTCGGCGTGGTGCAGAAGGAGCGGCTGAAAGAGCTGCGCGGCGATGTGCATGTCCTGACCCTGACCGCCACGCCGATCCCGCGCACGCTGCAGCTTGCCCTGTCGGGCATTCGCGAGATGAGCCTGATCACCACGCCGCCGGTCGACCGCCTGGCGGTACGCACCTTCGTGCTGCCCTACGATCCGGTGATCGTGCGCGAAGCCATCATGCGCGAGCATTTCCGCGGCGGGCAGATCTTCTATGTCTGCCCGCGCATCGAGGATATGGAGGCGTTGACCGCGCGGCTACGCTCCCTGGTGCCGGAGATCAAGTTCATCACCGCGCATGGCCGCATGTCGGCCACCGCGCTGGAAAAGGCGATGACCGCCTTCTATGACGGCAGCTACGAATTGCTGCTGGCGACCAACATCATCGAATCCGGTTTGGATATTCCGACCGCGAACACCATGATCATCCACCGGTCGGATCTGTTCGGGCTGGCGCAACTCTATCAATTGCGCGGCCGCATCGGCCGGTCGAAGCTGCGCGGCTACGCTTACCTCACGACTCCGGCCGGCAAGGTGCTGACCGAGACGGCGCAGCGCCGTCTGGAAGTGATGCAGACCCTGGACCAGTTGGGCGCCGGCTTCAGCCTGGCGAGCCACGACCTCGACATCCGCGGCGCCGGCAATCTGCTGGGCGACGAGCAGTCCGGTCATGTGCGCGAGGTCGGTGTCGAACTCTACCAGCACCTGCTGGAGGAAGCGGTGCGCGAGGCGCGCGGCACGGAGAAAGCCGCAGCCGGTGCCGAATGGCAGCCGCAGATCAATATCGGCATGCCGGTGCTGATCCCCGAGGCTTACGTGCAGGATCTGAACGTGCGCCTCGGCCTCTATCGCCGCTTGGCGGAACTGGCGAGCGACCAGGAGATCGACGCCTTCGCCGCCGAGATGATCGATCGCTTCGGCCCGCTGCCGGTGGAAGCGGAGAATCTGCTGCAGGTCGTGGCGCTGAAGAATTTGTGCAAGTCATCGGGCGTCGAGCGACTGGAGATCGGGCCCAAGGGCGCGGTCATCGCCTTCAAGGACAACCGCTTCGCCCGGCCGGAGAAACTGGTCGATTTCATCACCAAACGGCCGAATCTCGTCACCCTGCGCCCCGACCACCGCCTGGTCTATCGCCAGGATTGGGCGCAGGAGAAATCCCGCATGAGCGGGGTCAAGAAGCTGATGCAGAATCTGGTGTCGATGGCGGCGTAGGCCCCGTGGCGAGAAACGCGAACTCGTCCCCCGTCTCGCCGACGAACCGGCGCCGCCATTCTTCGCTAAGGTCGTCGCGTTGGATCGTGTTGTAGAAGCCGGACGTCTTGATCGAGACCGGCAGCGGAACATCCATGAGCACGGCGACCTGGTCAACCGCGCGCTGCGGATATTCGATGAGCGATTCGTAGTCCAACTCGATGCGCGGCAAGGTCAGCCGAGCGAAGATGTCGTCCCAGGCGCGCTCGTCGCGCAGAATGTCCTCCAGCGACGCACGGATGATGTGATGATCGTAAGCGGGTCGCCTGGCGCGCTCGTCCAGCCTGAATTGTCCCGTCTGCCTTGCGCGGGCAAGGGAGATGGCCTGGCCCAGCAGGTCGCGGCGGCGTAACCGGACCAGGCGCAAATCCGGCAGATCGCGGAACAGGTCGATCCTGGCATCCAGGCGCTGCAGGTGAGAGGGAAAGACCTTCGCCGCGTAGATGCCGTTGTCGGTGGCGCCGATGGTCCGGATCTTGTGGAACTGTTCGCGCGTCGAGGTGGGATAGACCGGATCACGCCGTCTGCGCGCGCCGGCGTTGAAATATTCGCGCGGCTTGCCCAGCACGCCGGTGCTGATGAGCAGTTCGTCGAGAAACTTGCTGCCGCTCCGCGGCACGGCGCAGACGAGATACCCGCGGTCGCCTAGCTTGGGTGCCAGCCCCAGCCATCCGCCGATGTGCCGCACCTGCGGTTTGATCATGCGCCAAAGGGGCTTGAACGGCTTGAACCGGCGCCGCCGACCAGAATCGCTCGTCAAGCGGATGTCCCCGTCCAAGCCCGTGTCAGGCGACACCCGTCATGTTGCGCTGCATGTCTTCCTCGCGGGCGAGGTCGAGCATGTTGAGCAACGCCTCCGGCTCCTGCGCGCCGGACAGGCCGAAGCGGCCGTTGAAGACGAAGAACGGCACGCCGTTGATGCCGATGCGGCGCGACTGCAGATCCTCGGTGATGGCGGCATCCAGGCGGCTGCCCTCGGTCAGGGCATCCGCGATCAGGCCGCCGGACATGCCGGCCTCGAACGCCAATGCGGAGAGCACGTCGGCATCGCCGATATCCAGCCCTTGGGTGAAATAGGCGGCAAAGATCAGATCCAGCAACTCCGACTGCTTGCCTTCCTCGGCCGCGGCATAGAGCAGGCGATGCGAGCGCACGGTGTTGGGCGTGCGCGCGACGCGCTCGAAATCGAAATGGATGCCCTCCTGCGCGCCGACCCGCGCCACGGCGTCGAACAGACGGTGCGCCCGATCGAGACTGCCGAACTTGGCGATCATGTATTGGCGGCGATCCATGCCCGACAGCGGCAAGCCGGGATTGAGCTGAAACGCCCGCCAGCGCATGGTCAGGCCCGGCTGCGCCCGCAGGCGCATGGCGCGCTCCAGCCGGCGCTTGCCGATGTAGCACCAGGGACAAACCGTGTCGGAGAAGATTTCCAGGAGCATAGGCCCCGCCTTTCGAAGCCAATTCTAGGCCACGCCGAAGCGCCGGTGCCAGCCGATTCCGCGGCAGACCAGCCATGCGCCCGGCGCGGTCAGCGGCCCGGCCGGCGCATCAGGGCAAAGGCGGCCGCGATGTCAGCAGGTGATCGCCCGGGCTCGGCCGCAGCGCCTGCAGCAGGGCGTCGGCCATGGTGTCGCCGATGGAGCTGGGCTCCGGCACCGTCAGATGCGCGCCGGCGTCGCGCAACTCCCTGGCATGGTCCTCGTCATAGGCGCGGGTCAGGATCAGCAATTCCGGCAGCACGTAATGCACCAGGGCCACGAGTTGGATCGCCTTTTCCGCGTCATTGATGGCGATCACCAGACCCTTGGCGTCGGCGAGGCCCAATGCGTCGATCATTTCGATGCGCGCCGCGTCGCCGTAATAGACCGGCTTGCCCTTGCGCCGGGCGATGTTGACGTTCTGGGGGTCGCTGTCCGACGCCACCCAGGCGATGCCGGCCTGGTCCAGCCGCTCGGCCACGGCGCGGCCGATGCGGCCATAACCGGCGATGATGACATGATTGCGGATCTCGCCGGAGAGCTGCGGCAGAGAGTCGGCGTCGACCTCGGTCCTGCGCGCCAGGCTGGGGGCCAGGCGCTCGCCCAGTTTGGCGAGGAAGGGCGTCGCGATCATCGACAGCACGACAACGATCGTCAGCTCCTGCTGCAACAAGGGCGAGACCAGCTCCTCGCGCCCCGACAAAGCGAACAGCACAAAGGCGAACTCGCCGCCCTGGCACAGCAGCAGGCCGAGCCGCATGGATCCGGCCGGACGCAGGAACAGACGCCAGCACAAGGCGAAGATCACAACGCCCTTGATCACCATGATGCCGAACAGCAGCAGCAAGATCTCCACCCCGTGCTGCGGCAACAGCTCTGTGTCGAGCAGCATGCCCACGGTCATGAAGAACAGGCCGAGCAGCAGCCCGCGGAACGGGTCGATCTCCGCGTGCACCTGATGACGATAGGCCGTGTCGGCCAACAGCATGCCGGCCAGCAGCGCGCCGAACGCCATCGACAGGCCGGCCCAATGGGTGACGGCGCCTGCGGCCAGAGCCAGCAGCAGGGTCAAGGCCGCGAAGATTTCCCGGCTGCGGCTGGGCGCGACCGCGTTCATCAGCGGTTTCAGGGCAAGGCGCCCGATGCCGAGGATCAGCATGGTGACGGCGATCGCCTTGACCACGCTGAAACCGATTGCTTCCGCCATTTCGATCGGCGTGCCGCGCAAAGCAGGGATCAGCACCAGCAGCGGCCCGACGGCCAGGTCCTGGGTCATCAGGATGCCGAGCGCGCCGCGGCCGAGGCGCGTATGCAGCTCGCGCCGGTCCGCCAGCAGGCGCAGGACGATGGCGGTCGAAGACAGTGACAAAGCCGCGCCTAGCGCGATTGCCTGGGGGCCGCCCATGCCCAGCAGCAACCCGCCCCCGGCCAGCAGGGCGGTGGTGACCGCCATCTGCAGGGCGCCGAGGACGAACATCGTCTTGGGCAATTGGCGCAGGCGCTCGATGGGCAGCTCAAGGCCGACCGTGAACAGCAGGAAGACGATGCCGAGCTCTGCCAGCGCCTGGGGCGCTTGGACGTCGCGGATCAGATTGAGAAAGGCCGGACCGATAATCAGGCCGGCAGCCAGATAGCCGATGATGGAGCCGAGCTTGAGGCGTTCGGCCAGCGAGGCGCCGATGACGGCGCTCGCGAGAATGATCAACGTGTCGATGAAGATGCTCGAATATTCGCCTTCCATCTGCCCCAGTTCGCCGTTCCGCCCATCTGACTGCCTGATCGTCTGAATGGCCGCGTGATTTTGTTATACGGAAAGAAACCCGGACGCGCAGTCGGAATGTGGGCGCGGCATCGCAGGGGGTGCAATGCGCCGCGGGGATCAATCCTTACGGAGGGTGATGCACGATTTCGCCGCCGCCACAGGCGATTGCGGAAAGGGCGGCGCTTGAATCAGCAACGAGGAAGGTGCCGCGCATCCAACTGCGCGGGCTATCAGCGGGCTGGGCGCGCCCCTAGATCGACATCAGCACAGACACGCCGCCGATCGACACGCAGATGCCACCCAACGTGGACATGAACATGCCGATGCGGATCCGGGGATTGCCCGGGAACTGCGCCGTGCGGACCTGCATCGAGGCACCATGCGCGCTCGCCGCGAGCCCGAGTAGAGTGGTCGTCAAGCCGAATAGCATCATGGCCGGCACTCGGAGCTGAATTACTGATGCCAGCAGAATAACCCGTCTCGACATATGGCCGCAACATATTGAAATAATGTAAAAATTTTGCCGAATGCGGTGAGGTAAGGATAATGCGGACGAAATCGCCCGTCATTGCTGGGCAAACGCGGCTTTGCCGTTCAGCAATCTTAACCATAGGGCGATGATCAGGTGTGCGCAGGTTCTGACAAATTGGGTACCACGGAAGCGTAGCCCGCGACGGGATGCCGCGCGGGCGTTCCATCGGCTGACCCGCGCCGCGACTTCAGGCCTGCCCGGATGTCTCCCGCAGCGCCGCGATCACGCGGGACCTGTCGGGTCCCACCTCCATGAAAGCGCGGCGGACATCGATCGGCCGGCGCCCCGTCATGCGGGCGATATAGGCCACTTCCTTGTCCTCGCCCGACCACAATTTGTCGACTGCCTTGCCCCAGTCAGGATTGGGACTGTCTTGCGTTGTCATCTTCCTCTCCCGCCAACATGGATGGCTGTTCACGTGCGAACGCCTGGGTTTCGCAGAGGTTCCGTTTGCCGGTCCCGCGGAGTGTGGGTGAGGTCCGAATAGCCACTGACGGCGCGCCAGCGCGGAACGTCTGACCGGACGATCCGTTCACGTGGAAGGTCGCCACGGTCGGCGGCCTTGCTGAACTTTGACCGGGGAGTAGTCGATATGAAAGTGCAGGAGTGTATGTCGCGCGATGTGAAAGTTGCGGCGCCGAGCCAGAGCATTCAGGACGCCGCGTCGATGATGGAGGAGGTCGATTGCGGATTTCTGCCGGTTGGCGAGGACGACCGGCTGGTGGGCATGATCACGGACCGCGACATCGCCATCCGCGCGGTCGGCCGCGGCAAGGGTCCGGACACCCATGTGCGGGACGTGATGAGCAAGGAGGTTCTCTATTGTTTCGAGGACCAGGACCTCGCCCATGTCACCAAGAACATGGCGGAGCAGCAGGTTCGCCGGCTGCCCGTTCTCAATCGGGACAAGCGCCTGGTGGGCATCGTATCGCTCGGCGACGTGGCCCTCTCGGACGGCAACGCCAAGCGCACCGCTGACGCCCTGAATGCGATTTCCCAGCCGGGTGGCAGTCACAGCCAGGGCTAGCGCCTCGCGTCGCGGCCGGATGGAGAGGCGGATGCATGAGACACACAAGGTGGCGCTGTGGTTGATCGAGCCGATCCTGGATCCGGCCGACCCCGCCTGGCAGGACCGCGCCGTGTGGAGAGAGGTGGTCGTGGCGGCCGAATCCGCGGCGCTGGCACGCCAGGCCGCCGAGCAGGCGCTGATCGACCCGAGCTGGACGCATGTCGGCAACGAAAGCGAGAGCCGCCGCGCGGGATTGAATGACGTGACGCTTTACCATGTCCGGGAATTGCCGGCGGAGCGCCGGGACCGGTTTCCGGCCGAAGTTGCCGCCGGCGACATCCTGCTGGCGTCCCAGCTACGGCCACGGCAGCGCATCCTCGCTTAGTGAGACCGGGCCGGCCTCGCCAGGAGTCCTTCGGCCAGCGCGCGGAACGTAGCGACGGCCTTTTTCAGGACGTCCTTCGGCTTTTCGCTGGCCGCAACCCACAGCGCCGCGTTAAGCGCGGCGCCGTTCAACAGCCGCGCGGCGGCTTCCGGGTCGACCGGCTTCAGGATTCCGCGCGCGACCAGCCGTTCAATCGTCCGCTTCGTCACCTGCAGACAAGAGTTCTGGCTGGGCCATTGCGACGGATCGCCGAGGACGGCGGGGCCGTCGCGCAGCACGATCCGCTGCACTTCTGGATCGAGCGCCATCTCGATATAGGCGGCGCCCTCGGCCAGCAAGCCCTCCCAATCGTCTTGCGACCGGGCGCCGACCTTCTGCGCGCGCGACGCCATCTCGCCGTCGATTTGGTTGACCACTGCCGCCAGCAAGCCGCGCTTGTCCCCGAAATTGTGATAAAGCGCCCCGCGCGTCAGCCCCGCCTCGGCGGTCAGATCGTCCATGGACGCGGCCGCATAGCCCCATTCGGCGAAGGCCCTGCGCGCCGCCGCGATCAGCTTCGCGCGGTTCTGCTCCATGGTTTCGGCGCGTCGCCCGGCGGCCATCGGATATCCCATCTTTTCACATACGCACCGTATGCCACTTGACATGCGCTGCGAGAGTGACCATCTCACATACGCCGCGTATATCAAAAGACGGGGCGCAGGTGAAGCCCCAACAAGGAAGAGGATCAACAGGATGCATCAACGCCAGGTTATCTTCCCTGCCGGCCGGCATGCGCTCTACGAGGCCCATCGCTATTCCGCTGCGATCCGGTCCGGAGACCTGGTGTTCGTCTCCGGGCAGGTCGGCAGCCGACCCGACGGCACGCCCGAGCCCAATTTCCGACGCCAGGTCGAACTGGCCTTCGACAACCTCCGGGCAACTTTGAAAGCGGCCGGCGGCACGCTCGACGATATTGTCGATGTAACCAGCTTCCATACCGATCCCGAGCGCCAGTTCGAGACCATCCTGGCGGTCAAAGATGAGGTATTCTCGAAGCCGCCCTATCCGAACTGGACCGCCATCGGCGTGAACTGGCTGGCCGGCTTCGATTTCGAGATCAAGGTCATCGCGCGCGTGCCGGCGGGGGCCTAGGGCGTGATTCCCGGCGCAACGCGGCGCCCATCCGCCTGTTATCCGAAGGCGCTCTTTCGAGGAAGAGGTGCGATGACCGGGGCCGAACTGGCGTAACCTGCGTTTGACATGGGAAGGATTCATGGCAAGGACAGCAGCGATCTTGATCCTGCTGGTTGCCGCGGTTTTGGAGGGCTGCGCGGGCGGGAAGGGCAGCCCTCGATCCCGCGTGCCCGACTGTGAGGAAGTGCCCAACGGGCGGCCGGGAGTCGATTGCATGAATCGGCCGGACTTCTAGCTGGCGTCACTTCGCTACATCTGGA
>DASZQC010000252.1:0-4482 GCA_035549815.1 Dongiaceae bacterium | reverse complement strand
AAGGCGCGGAAGATGTGGAAGGCCGCGACCAGGGCCACGTCAAGATGCAGGGTCTGTGCCGTCACGGTCATTTCGGCGAAGCCGCCGGGTGAGCTTGCCAGGGCCGAACTGGCGAAGTCGATGCCGGTCAGGCTGGACATCGCCCAGGCATAGCCAAGCAAGGCCATCATCATCACCAGGATGAAACCGGTGATGATCCAGGTCAGCCGGATCAGCTTGCGTACGATCTCGCGCCGGAAGCGGGCGCCGATGGTGATGCCGATCAGGAACTGGCCGAGATAGTAGATTTCGCGCGGGATGCTGCCGTCGAGATAGCCGGAGGCGGTCACCACCGCGACGCCGAACAAGGCGCCGATGGACCAGGGATTGTTGAAGCGCAGCGTGCCGATGATGAAGACGCCGACCAGGGCCGCCGCGATCACCAGCAGCATCGGCTTGATGGCGAGGATCGGCGCCGTCTCGATGACCGGCTCGTGGCCGATGATGCCGAGATGCAGGATCACCTGCGGCAGGATGCAGACCAGGACGGCGACGCGCAGCGCCTGGGAGAGGGCGATGGGCTCGGCCCGGGCGCCGACGCTGGACCCGATCGTCGCCATCTCCGACAACCCACCCGGGATCAGGCAGAAATAGGCGGTCTTGCTGCTGACGCCGCCGAGGCGGGCCAATCCGACGCTCAGCAGCGCGCCGCAGCACACGGCGGCGACGGCGCTGATCGCCATCGCCGGCAGCCAGCCGATCAGATGCAGCAGAACCGGCAGGGTAAGGTGCAGGCCGATGCTGGAGCCGATGATCATCTGCCCCAGGCGCCGGCCGACCAGAGGTGCCACCGGCTTGATGCCGGCGATGGCGAAGGCCGCCGTGGTCAGCATCGGCCCCAGCACCCAGGCCAGCGGAACGTGCAGCCGGTGCCCGGCATAGCCGGTGACGACGCAGCAGGCCAGGCACAATGCGGCGCGCCAGGGCGTCGGGTTTGGAGCGGGGCGGAACATCCCGCGCCAATCGCCGAGCCATTTCGCCATGTCAGGCGGCCTGGAGCAGCGTGGCGATGCGCCCCGCCTGGGGCAGCTCTTCCATATGCAGCACGGATTCGATCAGCGCGTCCTGCCGGTCTTTGGGCAGGATGCCCCCCGCCAGCTTGCGGAACTTGTCGACGATGTCCTCCGCCTCGGCGAAGGAATGTTCGCTGCCGCGCGGCGCCTCGCGCGTCTCGCGGTACATCCGGCCGCCCTTCAGATAGACCTCGACATGGACCTTGTGCCGGAACTTGGAGCCGAGCGCGGTGATCTCCGGATCGTGCACCACCTCGACCTTGCGCGAAAGCTGGATGCGCTCCGCGTCGTGCACCGCTTCCGGCTTGAACTGCTCGACGAAGCAATCGTTCTTCAGCAGCAGCGTCGCCACGCAGAAGGGCAAATTGAGCTGGGCCGAGGTCAATCCCTGCGGCTCATACGGCCAGCCGACATGGTCGACCGTCACCTGCGAGCCATAGACCTTGATCTTGTCCAGTTCGTCCAGGCTGAAGGGATGGGCGCGGCGGATGTCGCGGATGGCGTCGAGCGTGGTGTGGTTGCTGCCCACGCAGGAATAGAATTTGAGCGCGATGCGCATGGTCTCGAACCGTTCGCCGAGGCCGTCGGTCAGCGCCGCCAGGTTGAAACGGTCCTGCGAGCGCGAGAAGGTGGTGCAGAAGCCGCCATAGGGCGCCTCCAGCACGTCGATGATGCCGGTGAAGCCGTTGGCCGCCAGCGACGCGCCATAAAAGCCGCTCTGCGCCGAGCGGCCGGCATGCATGCGCTTGACCATGGAGCCGTATTGCGCGGCCATCAGGCCTGCCGCCTGGGTGCCGGCGATGCCGAGCGCATGCACGGTCTTCTCGACATCGAGGCCGAGCGCGCGGGCGGCACCGGCGGCGGCGGAGAACACGCCGAGCGTGGCGCCGGAATGCCAGCCCTGGCCGATGTGCTCCTGGCCCATGCAGATGCCGACACGGGGGCCGATCTCATAGCCGGCAACCGCCGCGGTCAGGAAATCCCGGCCGGTCATGGCCTGGTTCTTTTCCGCGAGCGCGACGATGGAGGGCAGGGTAACGGCGCCGACATGCAGCACGCCGACCCGGTGCACGTCATCCAGCTCGAAGCCCTGGATCTGCGTGCCGTTGATCAGCACCGCATGTGGTGCCGACAGACGGCGCCTGGTACCCCAGATGCCGCTGTTCGTGCTGCTGTCCATGGCGGACAGGGTGTCCTGCAGGATGCGGCTCCACGGCACTTGCGAGCCATACAGGCCGCAGCCGAAGGAATCCAGGATCAGCAGCTTGATGCGGGTGCGCACCTCGGCCGGGATATCCTCGAAGCGCAGATGGGAGACGAATTCGGCGATGCCGCGCGTTTGGGGATTCGCGCCGGTGCTGTGCTTGTCCATGTGGCGTCAGGTCTTGCTCTGGTCGGCGTCGGGAACGCTGGGGATGGTGCTGCGGGCGATCGAGGAATCGAGCGCTTCGTAATCGTGGTAGCGGATCACGTTATAGAGGTCGGCGCGGGTCATCATCTGCGGCAGGAAATCGCCGACATGACCCTTGGCCTGGAGCGAGGCATAGAAGCGCTCCATGGCCAGCGAGCCGACGCGGAAGTGCGACACCGGATAGATGACGATGTTGTAACCGTGGCGGCTCCATTCCTCGAGGCTGGTCTGCGGCGTTCGCCCGAACTCGGTCATGTTGGCGAGGAGCGGGGCCTTCAACTCCGCCCGCACGCGGCGGATATCCTCGACCTTCTCCAGCGCCTCGACAAAGATCAGCTCCGCGCCGGCATCGGCGTAGCGCTGCGCCCGCGCGATCGCCTCGTCCATGGAGATGGCGGCCGCGTCGGTGCGGGCGCAGATCACCATGTTGTCGGCGGCGCGGCGGGCGGCATCGACCTTGCGGCACATCTCATCGACCGTCACCAGTCGCTTGCCGTTGAGATGGCCGCATTTCTTGGGCAGTTGCTGGTCCTCGATCTGGATGCAGGCGACGCCGACGGCTTCCAATTCGCGCACGGTGTGCATCACATTCAGCACTTCGCCGAAGCCGGTGTCGCAATCCACGATCAGCGGCAGGCTGGAGGCGCGCACCACCTGCTGCGCGGCGCGGCGCACATCCTCCAGCGTCAGCAGGCCCAGATCTGGCAGCGCCATGGAAGCCGACAGGGCGGCGCCGGACAGATACAGCGCTTCGAATCCGGCGCGCTTGGCCAAGGTCGCCGACATGCCGTCATGCGCGCCGACCGCCGCCACCGCTTGTTTCCGGTTGAGCAGCGCGCGGAGGGTCGCTGCGCGGTCGTTCTTCGCTCCGTTGCGTTCAAGCCACTCGACTGTCATCCGATCCCCATGTTTCCCGCTGCAGGTTCCGTCGTGCGCATCAATGCCAGAAGATTGTCGCGCGAGGTGCGGATGTGCTGTGCCATCAACGTCGACGCCAGATCGCCCTGGCCATGCAGGATGGCCTCCGCGACCCAGCGATGCTCTTGCAGCGCGCGTTTGCCGCGCCCCTTGCTCTTGCCGTGACGGGCGCGCAGCAGCGCCAGCAGATCGCGCAAGTCATTGCCGCAGATCCGCCAGGCGACCTCGTTGCGGCTGCCCTTCAGTACCGTCAGATGGAAATCCCAGTCGGAGCTGCCGGCCGGGTAGGCGTTGGAGCCATGCTCCGCCATCGCCGCCTCGTGCGCGTCCAGCATCTCAATCAGGCCGCGCTTCTCGGCCAGGGTCATGCGCTGCGCGGCGAGGCCGGCGCTCAGTGCCTCCAGCGATTCGCGCACTTCGTAGAGTGCCTGGGCGGCGCCTTCATCCAGCGTGACCACGCGCGAGCCCATGTTGGGCTCCGCCACCAGCAGGCCGGAGGAGGAGAGGCGCTGGATCGCCTCGCGCACCGGGCCGCGGCTGATGCCCAAATTGCCGGCGATCTCGACCTCGTTCACGCGGTCGTTGGAGCAGAGCTGGCCGGTCGCCAGGAGCTCCCGGATATGCTCCACGGCGCGCTCCGCGGCGAGCCGGCCGTTTTTAAACCGAATGACCTCACCAATCTTATCTGTCGACATTTTTATCTACCTTGCCAACAAGAAAGCCAGGATCACGGTCATAATTGCGATAATCTGCCCATTTTTCAATCAATTTCTTCTCCCAGTGAAAAAAATGTAGACAGCTTTTTTCAAAGTGTCTACAGTTTTGTTCAGGCGGCCATGGAGACGTTTCGCTCGCGCGTCTTCGGACAAAGAACCGTCATCCGGGAGAAAGCGCTGCATGCTGATCAATGAGGTCGCGGTTCGCGTTGCGGATTTTTCCGCCGAGGAGATCGACGCCCTGGCGGCGGAGACGGCGCGGCTGGCGATCCTGGACACCATCGGCTGCACCCTGGCGGGCAGCCGCACCGACGTCACCCGCACGGTGCTCAAGACGCTGCGCGCGGCGCGCGGCGGTGAACTCGGCGGGCGCGCAAGCCTGTTT
>DASZQC010000251.1:0-5583 GCA_035549815.1 Dongiaceae bacterium | reverse complement strand
ATCGGGCTATCGGGGTCGCCGGACATCCACGTCTCGGGCTCGTCGCATTCGAAGGTGTAGATGCAGGCATAGCCGGCGCCGCAATGGGTGTCCCACCGCGCGGTGTTGACCAGCGGCAGCATGTAGGTCGGATGGAAGCTGATCGCCGCGTCCAGCTTGTCGTAATAGCCCTTGGCGGCATGGACCGGCTTCGACAGGCGCAATTTCTCGGCCGGCTCGCCGAACAGCACGATCGTGCCTTTCAGGCCCAGTTCCGTCATCACCGCCTTGGCCGCCAAAGCGCCGCCGAGCGACGAGATGCCGAGCGCCGAATGCGGATCGGTATGGCCGCCGGCATGCGGTGACAAGCCGTCACGCGGCATCTTCTTGGTGGCCGCCGCCTGGCAATTGCCCGGCACGGCGTCATATTCCGAATAGGCGGCGATGGTCGGGCCCGCACCGTTGCTCCAGGTCGCGCGAAAGGCGGTTGGCATGCCGCCGGTGCCGGCCTCGACTTCGAAGCCTTCCTGTTTCAGGCGATCGACATACCAGGCCACCGATTTGTATTCGCGCAGCGCCGTCTCGCCTAAGTGCCAGATGATCTGATTCCAGTCCGACAGGTCGCCCATGCGCCTGTCGACCCAGTCGAAGGCCGCTTTCTTGTATTGGTCCATCCTGATCTCCCGTGACGCCCGGCAGCATGGCGGCTTGTCGGGCGAGCGACAAGAGCCGGGGATTGACCAGGTCGCGTCACGCCGCCGACAATGCGGTCCAGCTTTCGGGGGCATCCCATGCTCAGCCATCTGTCCTTCGGTGTCGCCGACCTGGCGCAGGCCGGCGCCTTCTATGACGCGGCGCTGCAACCGCTCGGCTATGTGCGGGTGTGGGAGGGCGAGCATGGCATCGGCTATGGCCCGGCCGGCGGCAACGACAAGCTGGCTTTGTTCGCGCAAGACGGACCGGTGACGCCGCCCGGCGCCGGATTCCACCTGGCGCTGGCGGCGCCGAGCCGCGCGGCGGTGGATGCCTTTCATGCCGCGGCCTTGCGCCTCGGCGGACGCGACGATGGCGCGCCCGGACTGCGGCCGGATTACAGCCCGACCTATTACGCCGCCTTCATCTTCGACCCGGACGGCTACAAGCTCGAGGCGGTCCACCAATAGCCGTCACTTGATTCCCATCCGGCGGGTCGCCAGAATGCGGCCTCACTCCGCGAAAGGCCGCTCCCGTGTACTGGTCCATCCACTGATCTCCCGCGCTGCGATCTGCGTTCCAGGCCATGCGTAGCGACGCGGCGGCTTCGACGACCGCGCGTCATTCCACCGGGAGACATTCATGTTGGACGTCATCATCATCGGGGCCGGCGCCGCCGGCCTTGCCGCCGCGCGCAGGCTGGAAGCGGCGCGCGCCAGTTTCCGCATCCTCGAAGCCAAGGCCCATATCGGCGGCCGCGCCGTCACGGATACGCGCACCTTGGGCGCGCCCGTCGATCTCGGCGGCCACTGGCTGCATTCGCCTAAGCTCAACCCGTTGACTCCACTCGCGGATCGCTACGGGTTCCACGTGAAACATTCCGCCGAGGATTTCCGCGTCACGCAGGGCGGCGCGTTCCTGAACGCGGCGGACCTCGCGGACTGCCTCGCCTATGTCGATGCGTGTTTCGACAAGATCGGCGCCGTCGCTGCCGACCAGGTCGATTGCGCGGTCGCCGAGCTGTTCCCCTTCCCCGGCAAATGGCACGGCATGTTCGAGGCAGCGTTCCTCGCCAAGCAGGGCGTCGCGCTCGCGCGGGCCTCGGCGCTGGATTTCGCGCGCTATGTATGGGAGGGCGACGATGCGCCGGTGCTGGACGGCTTCGGCGCGCTGATCGCACGCCACGCGCAAGGCCTGCCGGTCGAACTGGAGACGCCGGCGACGCGCGTGGATTGGAGCGGCAAGGACGGCATCACGGTGGAAACGCCGCAGGGTCCGCTGCTGGCGCGCACCGTCGTCCTCGCAATCTCGACCGGCGTGCTGGCGGCGGAGCAGATTCGTTTCAGCTCGTCACTCCCGGACTGGAAGCTGCAGGCGATCAACGACCTACCGATGGGAAGCTGCAACAAGGTGGCGCTCGGATTTACGCATGACGCATTCGGCGTCAGCGACGTGATGCTGATGCCGGAATTGAGCCCAGGCCTGGCGGTCGAGTTCGTCGTGCGCGAGGGCGGCCGCAACATCGTCACCACCATGTTCAACGGCCCGGCGGCGAAGGAAATCGCGGCGCAAGGAGCGCGGGCCTGCGCCGATCACGCGCTGACTTTGCTTGCCGGAATTTTCGGCAACGATATACGCAAAAGCGTGACCGATCGTCTCGTCTTCGCCGATTGGGATCACGATCCCTTCGTGCGCGGCTGCTACGCCGCCGCATTGCCCGGCCGATATTTCGCCCGCGCGGAGCTGGCCCGGCCGGTGGAGGACCGCCTGTTCTTCGCCGGCGAGGCGACCCACGACATCTACATGGGCGACATCCACGGCGCGCATCTGAGCGGCGAAGCGGCGGCGGATGCGGTGCTCGACGTGCTGCGCACAAAATAACTCCATCGTCATTGCCGAGATTGACCCGGCAATCCAATTTCGCCTGCCATCGACCGATACAAACTTGGATCACCGGGTCTCGACGCTTCGCGTCGGCCCGGTGATGACGAAGAAAGGGAGTCAGTAGTACGTCAGATCCCGCGCTTTCCCACGGAAAACGAAATACGAATAGATCGTGTAACCGAGGATCAAGGGCAGCACGATGGCGACGCCGACAAACAGGAACAGCAGCGACTCGGGGGCCGCGGCGGCCTGCCAGATGGTAAGCTGGTCCGGCACCACAAAGGGATAGAAGCTGTAGGCGAGGCCGATGAAGCTCAGCGCGAAGATGAAGACGCAGCAGACGAAGGGCTGCCAGGCGTGGCGGTCGTCGGTCAGCGGCATCTTGCGCAGCAGCACCTCCACCCACAGGAACAACGCCGCCGTCGCGATCGGGATCGGCGCCAGCAGCAACAGGTTCGGCATCTCGAACCAGCTCGCGAAGATGCGCGGGCTGACCAAAGGCGTCGTCAGCGACACGGCGACGATGCCGCCGCCGACGAACCAGCTCGAAAGCCGCGCCCAGCGGATGGCGCGGCGCTGCAGCGCGCCTTCGGTCTTCAGAATCAGCCAGCAGGCGCCGATGAAGGCATAGCCGCCGGCCAGCATCACCGCCGTCAGCGCCGCGAACAGATGCGACGCCCAGCCGCTCGCGAAGCCGAGAATGTAGAGCCCGAGCATGTAGCCCTGCGCCAGCGCCGCCAGGAGCGAGCCGTAGAAGAAGGCGTAATCCCAGCCGCGCTTGTGCTTGTCCTGCGCCTTGGCGCGGAAGTCGAAGGCGACGCCGCGCAGAATCAACCCGGCCAGCAGCAGGGCCGTCGGCAGATAGAGCGCGCCCAGCACGATGCCATGCGCCACGGGAAAGGCGACGAGCAGCAGCCCGACGCCCAACACCAGCCAGGTCTCGTTCGCGTCCCAGAAGGGGCCGATGGAGGCGATCATGCGGTCGCGCTCGGCGACATCGGTCTTCGCCATCAGGATGCCGATTCCGAGATCGAACCCATCCAGCACGACATAGATCAGGATCGCGAGGCCCATCAGGCCGGCGAAGATCAGGGGCAGCCAGAATTCCATTTTCCCCTCCCCTATTCCGCGGTTCCGGGCACCGGCATGGCGACCGGTGCGTGCCGCTTGTCGTCCTCTTCGGCGCGACGCGCGAGATAGAACAGCACCGTGACATAGGACACCGCCAGCACCGCATAAAGCGCCAGATACATGGCGAGCGTCAGGCCGATCATCGGCGCCGGCACAGTCGAAGCCGCATCCGCCGTCTTCAGCACGCCATAGACCAGATAGGGCTGCCGGCCGATCTCGGTCACATACCAGCCGGCAACCGTCGCCACCCAGCCGGCGAACGTCATGCCCACCAGCACCCGCGCCATCCAGGTTGTCGGCGCGCCGTTGCGGCGCAATTGCCAGACGGCGACCCAGGAGGTCAGCAGCATCAGCATGCCGACACCCACCATCAGGCGGAAGCCGAAAAACAAAGGCTTCACCGGCGGATGTTCGCCGATGAAATCGTCGAGGCCCTTCAGCTCCGCGTCGGGATGATGTTCCAGGATCAACGCCGCGCCTTTTGGAATCCCGATCGGAAAAAGATTGGTGCGCGCCTCCTCGTCCGGCCAGGCGAACAGCAGCAGCGGCGCGCCGCGTTCGGTTTTCCAGATCGCCTCCATGGCCGCGATCTTTGCCGGCTGGTGCTTCAGCGTGTTGAGGCCGTGGAGGTCTCCGACCACAATTTGAATGGGAATCAGGATGGCGCCGACCGTCACGCCGGTCTTCAGCGCCGCCATGACGCCGCCGCCGCGGTCGCCGCGCAGCCAGCGATAGGCCGACAGGCCGGCGACCAGGAACGATACGGTCAGGCCCGAGGCCAGCAGCATATGCGTCAGGCGGTAAGGCAGCGACGGATTGAACAGGATGGCGAGCCAGTCGGTCGCGTGCGCCTGCCCGCCGCGCATCTCGAACCCGACCGGCGTCTGCATCCAGGAATTCAGCGCCAGGATCCAGAAGGCGGAGATTGAGGTCCCGATGGCGACCAGCCAGGTCGCCACCGTATGGATGCGCTCGCTGACCCGCCCGGTGCCGAACAGCATGATGCCGAGGAACGTCGCTTCCAGGAAGAAGGCTGTCAGCACCTCGTAGGCCAGCAGCGGCCCGGCGATGTTGCCGACCGTGTTCATATAGCCCGGCCAGTTGGTGCCGAACTGGAACGACATGGTGATGCCGCTGACCACGCCCAGCGCGAAGGTCAGCGCGAACACCTTCACCCACAGGCGGTAGGCATCCATCCATTTGCCGTCGCCGGTCGCGTTGTAGCGCGCCTTGAAGAACATCAGGAACCAGGCGAGCGCGATGGAGATGGTCGGGAACAGGATATGAAAGGTGATGTTGGCCGCGAATTGCAGCCGGGCTAGAAGCACTGCGTCCATGGCTCAGAATCCCGCCGTCTCGATGGGAGCAACAGCATGTGACATCAAATCTAAATCGTAGGGGCTCGTTCTCCTGGGTGCATATTGCCACGTCACCAGCGGCGAAATAGCCCATAGACCGCGTGGTGTCTTTTCAGAGATGCGCGAGCGTCAGGCTGGCCAGCTTTTGCGCGCTTTCCGGAGCGAGGTCAAAGTATAGATTCGGATCGGTCAGTTCCAGTTCGGTGCAAAGTAAGCGCCCGTCTCGCATAACGCCATCGATCCGGGCATAGAGTGGCACCTCCGGCAGCAGGGAGGCAACGTGTTCGCCATCCGCGATCATCGCCCTGGGCGGCGATACAGCCGCGCGGGTGCCGCCGAAGCGGCTGTTAATGCGGAACTCGCCGGGAGCCGGCCGCTTCAGGACAGCGTGGGCGAAGGCACCGCCCAGGAAGATCAGCGACCACTCGCCCTCTTCGATTTCAGGCAGATAGGACTGAACCATGAGCGGGCGACCCGGCACCTCCGCGGCAATCCCCGCGACGACACCATGAATGCTGGCGGCGTCGGCCCGCCGCAC